>CAZNBG010000039.1:0-14065 GCA_964570915.1 uncultured Nitrospira sp.
CTGTGACGTGCTTTGTCGTCATCGGATCTCAGCAACAGGTTTCACCAAAGGGGCTGCTTACTGTAAACGGCTTCTATAACTACACACCGCAAGGGACGTTGCTCAGCGGGACCGATGGGGTGATCCCCGCAGTTGATTTGGACAACCGGCAACTCATTCTGGGACACCACAAAGAGATTCGGACCATTACGCAAATGTATACGTTGGATCTCAACTATGGGGTTACCGATCGGTTCGGCATAGAGATCGCCATCCCTTACAAAAAGATCAAGCATCGACACATTGATGGATTGGGCGAGGTGAATGGAGGGGCCGGCGAAGAAACCCGGTTCTCTGATAATGGCTTCGGGGACATCTTCATCAATGCGAAATACAACGTATTACCGTCCCTGAGGAGTCTCGTGGTGACGGGGTTCGGCGTCTACGTTCCAACTGGTGATCACAATCAAACGACTGCAGGACTTTCCGGGCAGCCGGCTGAGACGATGGAACCGACCGCTCAGCTCGGCCGTGGTCAAGTCGGTGTTCAGGCGTCGTTCTATCAGACCTATGAGATTATTCCGCATCGCTTGAACCAGTTCACCTCCGGCAGCTACCGCCATACGTTCCGGAACAACTTTGGCTACCAATTTGGTGATCAATTTGATTTTTCGGCGGGTGCGAACCTCGTGACCGTGCCCTGGCTTGTGTTGACCAATCAGTTCAATTTCCGCTACATGCAGCGCGATCATTTTAGAGGATCGCTGGCTCGGTCACAGACTCCGAGTGACCCTACGTTCCCGGATGAGGTGATTGTACTTGACGAGAACATCAGGAACCGATCGGTTCCGACAACCGGATCCACATATTTCGCTTATACACCAGGGTTTCAAGTCAATCTCGGGGACTTCATGCAGACAACATTGAACATCAAAACGTCGCTTGTCGATAACACGTCGCTGTACTTCTATGCACAAGTACCGGTCTACCGGGATTTCAACGGAAATCTGGCGCAGGGCACGAGCTATGTGTTTGGTCTGACGAAGGTGTTTCAGGTCCTGAACCTATCATAAACACGACGGTTCGATAGAGGGAGGCTCAAAGGAGGCTCATTATGAGATCAAGAGAGTTCAAAATCGTATCCGTGGGAATCCTGCTGCTTGCGGTATTGGTGGCATTGCCTGCCTTGGATGGGTGGAGTATGGGCTCACGAGTTCCGGCGGTGGGCACGGCTGCCGAAGATTTTCGTTTGGTCGATTTGGAAGGCAAGTCGCAGACCTTGAGCCAGTATCGCGGCAAGGTCGTGCTCGTGGATTTCTGGGCCAGCTGGTGCAAGCCCTGCACGACGGAAATGCCCGCGATGCAGGCCACCTACGACAAGCTTCGAGATAAGCGGTTTGTGGTGCTGGCCATCAATGAACTGGAAGACGAGGCCAAGGTGCGCGAGCACATCAAGCAATATGGCCATACGTTCCCGGTGCTCATGGATCGGGATAACAAAGTGGCCAACCAGTTCGGAGTCTTCGGATTGCCCGTGAGCGTGTTCATCGATGAGAAGGGTGTGGTTCAAGAATACATCAAGGGCGGACTCTTGACCGAGCAAGTCATTCTGGATGCGGTGGCCCGTATTCAGAAACAAGAACCGGTGAAGGCCGCATCTTTGCACTAGGCGATCAATATGACGGTTAGCATAAAACAGCCGGTATTAGTCTGGGCAGTGCTGCTCGTCATCGTCTTGGTGAACGGGTTCATGGCTGCGCCGAGCGTCAACCATGCCGAACACCATACCGGCCATCAGGCAGACACCCATTCCACCGGCATTTGTGCATGGTTGTGCGCCGGCGGTGTGGGAATCGAGTCGTCCGTCGTGCAGTTCGTGTCAGGACTTCAGCTCTTTGAATGGGTGAGCGTTCCTCCCTTCAACGCAGTCCTCAGTGTGATCACGATCTCGTCCTTCTTCCGCGGCCCTCCCGGCCTTCCTGTCTAGCGCCGAAAGTCAGCAGACATTTTGCTTAACAGTCCTGTCTCGCGGTCAGATCCGATGTGAGAATTCTATCGTATGACAAATAGAAGGATCATGAAATCATGACGCACAACATGTGGGGCTGTGCCTTTGAAGCACAAAAATCTCTGATGGGCTGCCCGTCGGCTGAAAACGAGTTGGGGAATGATCTGTAGAGTGGATCGTGTCCGAGTGGCTGCCTCCGGCTCGGACCAGCGCGGGGCGAGGGTTGCCTCCCTTGACCTCCGCCCCGCCCTTTTCCCATAGTGACCATTTTGAAGATTGTTTGTCGTGAGCTTAATAGGACCACAAGGAATGAACCCTGAAGTCTCCGGATGATAATCGATTCGTTTTTCCTGCCTGTGGCATCTCAATGACTCTGCATGGAGCGGTCTTCGGCTTGGCGCTTATTTTTGCTGCACAGACTTAGCCCATTTTCCCTGAAGATGTGTTCAAGTGGAATGTAGCATTGGTGGAGGCGGTGAAGTCTGAATCACCATCTGAACGAGTCCAATCAGTTGTGCCCCCAGAACAAACACCGGCGAGAGTCGCATCTCCATCAAAGGCGAAACGAGCATTGGAGACATCTCAAGTGGTGGGAGCTCTAGAACAGACAATCGAACCAATACAACCGATTGAGCGAAAGGTTGAGCCTCTTCAGCCCCTTGAGGAGCCGATTGAGCGAAAGGCCGAGTCGGTTGCCGTTGCTGCTCCGACCGAACCGGTTGAAGCCCTGCCTACTCAGCATGAATCGACAGCTGATGTATCTGTTGCTGCCGTGCCACATGAAGTCCCTGCTGCACAAGAAGCACCCCAACCTTCGCCACATGAAAGCGGCATGGATGATCCCCCGATGCAGGTGGCGAAGGCCGCACCAACGGGTTCAGAGGTGAAGCTGGATAATCGGTGGCTTGCCGAATCGCTGTATCGGCGAGTTGCCGAGCTCAAACGCTATCCGAATTCAGCCCGCATGAACGGCCAGGAAGGGAAAGTGGTATTGAAAGCTGTCATCCGATCCGATGGACACTTGGCTGAGGTATCCGTCCAGAAGAGTTCAGGACATGCGGCACTCGATGCTGCGGCGATGGAAGCGGTGAAGCTCGCATGCCCGCTCCATATGAAACATGCCATCGGAAAACCATTAATCGTGGTGAGTCTTCCGATTGTGTACAGCTTAGTTAACTGAGCTGCGAGGGAGTTTGGATGCAGTCAGGACGTGAACAAATGCAAGAGGAGGCAGGTTCATCGATGCGAACGCGCACTGCCAGAGTCGTTCTGGTGCTGGCATTGCTGGGATCGTTGCCGGCATGGGCTGAGACCCCTGATTCGGTCGTAACCATGGGCCCCAAATGGATGACCGTGCATCAGGTGAAGAGCGTGGTTGGGCCGTCGGTGCAGATCGATGAGCAGGGTCTCGTTTCAGCTGCCTGGGTAGAAGAGGACAAGGAGACACGCACCATCTTCTTTGCGAAATCCGAAGAACCAAGTGGTCCGCTCGGCACCTCAGTCCCTGTCAACCGACCAGCCGAGGAGGTCTATTATCGTCAAGAGTCTCCGGCATTAGCTGTCCATGGAAACGACGTCTTTGTCACCTGGTCGCAGACTCATCCAAAGATCACTCCTGATAAGCCGTTTGCCGGTGAATTGAGGCTCAGCGCGTCCAGCGATGGAGGACGGACATTTATTCCGTCCGTCTTGGTGAATGACGACGGGCAAGTTATCCAGCATACGTTCGATTCGATTCAAGCCGCTCCGGACGGAACCCTACACCTGGCATGGATCGATGGGCGAGAGGGCAAAAAGGAACCGGGAACGTTCGTGGCCAAATCGGTCGATCATGGCCGCACGATCGCGAAGAACGTCAAGATCGACGAGGAGACGTGCGTGTGCTGTAGAACCGCAGTCGCGACGTCTCCTGACGGAGTTGTCTATGTGGCGTGGCGAAAAATTTTTGAGGGCCATGTTCGCGAGACCGTGGTATCTCGATCGTTGGATGGGGGCGAGACCTTCTCTCCGCCAGTCGTGGTCGGCCATGATCGGTGGCTGTATCCCGCCTGCCCTCATCGTCCGGCCTCGCTGAGGGTCGATCGATCGGGCCGTCTGTATGTCGTGTGGTACACGGAGGGTGCCGACGAGACGCCGGCCGTATATGTGGCCTACTCGGACGACCACGGAAAGAGCTTTTCTCCTAAACAACAATTGAATCGTGCCAAGGGCACCTTTCCGGACCATCCGCAGATGGCGGTCGATCCGGCGGGGAGAATCGTCGTCGTGTGGGAGGAGCAATCGCCGGTCCGCAGAGAAGTGGTCGTCAGCTATTCGCTCGATCGTGGCCGATCGTTCAGCATGCCGGCCAAACTGAACGAAAAGAACGGGCAAACGCCAACCGTCGCGGTCAATCCGCAGGGAACGGTCGTCATGGGCTGGAAAGAACACGCCATGCCTGCTCATCGCCTGGTCTTCCAAACCATGCAATTCCCCAGTGCGACGCACTGAAGGGGGCGGACCATCATGAACCGTAAAACCGGCCGACTACTGATCGCCCTGCTGCTCGCCGGATGTACCATCACTCTCGGTATCAGCGGGTATAGCGTTCGTGCCGCGACGTTAGCGAGCGATCCGTTCGCTGCGATGCGCGTCACCCGACTTGCGACCACTGTTCCGATTGCAGCATTCGACCTGAAGGCGCTTGACGGTGGAACTGTTCGCTCCAAGGAATTGGCCGGAAAGGTCGTGTTGCTCAATTTTTGGGCGACCTGGTGTGGACCCTGTAAAGAGGAAATGCCATCGTTGGCCAAACTCCAAATGCAGTTCGATCCGGCGCGGTTCCAAGTCGTCACCGTCACGACGGACATGCATCCGCGCGGCATCAAGCAATTTCTGGATCATCTGAGGATTCATCTGCCTGTCCTGTTTGACGAGAGCGAAGACGTGTCGAGAGCGTTCATGGTGCGAGGGTTACCGACAACGGTGATCATTGGCCAAGACGGTCGCGCAGTCGGCCGGGCAGTCGGTCCCAGGGCTTGGGACGGCGAAGAGTCGGTGGCGCTGGTACAGCACGTGCTCGAAGAAATGAAATGAAACGTTGGTTCGCACCTTTTGTTTTTGGGATGGTCCTGCTCTATGCGGCGCTTTCAGTAAGCGCAGCAGGTTGTCTCATGCTGCAGACAGAAGAGCCGGGTCATGCTCACGCCCACCACGCTCCGTCTCATGCTGCACACTCATCGCTCTGTGCCTGGAGTTGTCAGGCCAATCCGACGGAGAGCATTCATGCTGCCGTGCCGCTGGTCGGCGGCGTGGCCTTGGTCGCGATACAGCCTCTGGTGAATGAAGTCCCAGAAGCCCTTCTTCTCCCCACGATTTCTCGTTCTCGCGCCCCTCCAGCCGAATATTCTTCTCGTTAGCATCGGTTTAACTCGATCATCTGTATCAGCAACCCAATTGGGCGGTGTGCCCAATCGTGTTGCTTCTCAATCTTCATTTGGCGAGGAGTTGGCGCTTATGTCTGAACTGGTAGGTGTTTCTCGATGGGTCTGTGCGAGTGTGGTTGGACTGGTGGTGCTGTGTGCAGTCGGAGGAGCGAAAGTGGTTGCTCAGGATACGTCTGCTGCCGATCCATCCGCCTCGCCACGCGAAAGAGAACTGCGGGATCAGCTCAAAACCATTTTGCAAGAATTAGACGACCTGCAACAGAAAAAGGAGAATGCGAAACCGGAGACCGAACGTACCTCGATTATCAAGGACAAAACGGAGCCCGCTTCATCGGAGGTTACAGCCGACACTCCGTCATCAGCCGGACCGGATCTCGATTTGACCGATACGAGCATCGTCAGCAAGCGTCTTCAAAAGCATCCGGAAGGGATGTCTCTCTCGTCGACGGTTCCGTCAGAAACAGAGTCGCAGCCGACCAGAACCATGAAAGAATCCATGGAGTCGCTTCCTGGCGTTGTGCTGCGGCAGGCCAACGGGCCCCGCGATTTCAGCATCATGATCCGTGGGCAGGGGGCGAAGACAACCTTCGCTGTCCGAGATATTAAAATCTACGAGGATGGAATTCAGCAAACACAATCGGACGGACTTTCACGTCTCGATATGCAGGACCCGTGGTTCATGCGCAGCGTCGAAGTGATTCGGGGCGCCTCTTCTTCCTTGTACGACAACTACGCATTGGGTGGGATGGTCCACTTTCGGACCAGGCGGGGCCGGGACATTAACGGATTGGAAACGTTCTTTTCCGGCGGATCCTACGGATACCAGAAGTATGGCGTCGCCATCGGCCAGGAAACAGAACGGCTCGACATCGCGATGTTCGGCAGTCATGCGGCGGAAGACGGGTTCATCCAACACAGTAACTACAATACGCAAACGATTAACTTCAACGTCCGCTACAAAATAGATGACCGGCAGAATTTCTATTTCAAGGCCATCAACAACTGGCTCAATACGAAAGTGCCGACTCGGCTATCGCAAAGCCAATTTTTCGCTGACGAACGACAGGCTGGCGGTGCGCAGACGCTTTGTACGCCTGGCACTTACAACGGCGGCTGTGCGAATGCGCTGCTGCTCAATCAAAGCCGGGTCGATCGGCGCACGATTCTTGGAGGCATCTACGAGCGCCAGATCGATGCGAATACTGTCTTGACGGTAGAAGCCGATTACGACGTCAAGGATATCCAACAGTCGTTTTCGCAGATTACGGAGAACACGAATCCCAACTACAAGAGCTATGCCGATTTGCGACACGACGGACGGCTGGGAACAATGCCGTTGAAGAGCTACATCGGATTCTTCGTGAATAAGCTGGAGCAGAAAGGCAACACCTTCCAGAACCTTGCGGACGGTTTCGGAACAAAGGGGACGTTGATCCAGAACAGCCGCGGAACTATTTTAAACATCGGTGGGCGTTTCCGAGAAGCACTAGAATTCTACCCGAACTGGATCTTGGCGGTCGGGCTTGGCTTCGAACAATCCCGTCTCAGCGTGGATGCCACCAATTACAATCCGACAACGGGTGCGCTTGCCAACCGCGCCAGCGCAAACCGCACATTTTCCAACTGGGCGCCTGAAGGGTCAATAACTTGGAAACCGTCGCTAGACCGTCGTCATTGGATCAGAGCTTCAACAGGCTATGGGATTCCGCAATTCAGCAATCTTTTGCGAGATCCTGTCACGGGGCTTCCGGGAAGCAACTTCAACCTGAAGCCACAAAAGAATCTCAACCTGGAACTTGGCACGGAGATGCGGCTACATCCAACGTTGCTTGTCCAAGTGGTTGGGTTCTACACCTTCTTCAAGGACGAAATCATTACGCAGGTGATATCAGGCGGCAATAACACGGCATCAGTCAATGCAGACTCTTCGCGGTATCGCGGTGTCGAAGTATTCGCCGATTGGCGGCCGATCGAAGGTCTGCGGGTGTCCGGCGCCTACACACATATCGACGCCAAGTACGTCAATTTTTCAGATCGGACTGCAGCAGGATTTCTCGTCCGTGATGGGAAACACGTACCCAATGTGCCGACCGACATCTTAAATGGGAAGGTCGAGTACTATCATGAGCCGATGGGACTGGGAGCATGGGTCGAAGGGAATTATTTCAATAGCTATTTCTTGAACAACAGCAACACATTCGGATTTCCTTCATACGTCATCGGAAACGTCAATGTGTACAAGAATATCGAGCTTTCAAAACCTTCATGGTTCCGATTTGCCAAACTGTTTGTCGAGGTCGACAACGTTGCGGATACCAAGTACGCCGCCTCTGGACAAGTGATTACGGGTGAAACGCATGCTGCTGCCGCAGGCCAACAGATCTTTTTCGCCGGGTATGGGCGGGCTATTTATGGAGGTGTGACGCTGGGCCTTTTTTAGCGAATGGAAAGAGCGGTGCTGTTGATCACTCGTCCACTGGGTGCCGAGAAACCGATAATCGGTCCGAGTTTGGCTGCCTCCTTTCTCGGACCACTGCGGGGTGGAGGCGCGCCTCCCTTGGCCTCCACCCCGCTGTTATCCAAAACCAATCTGACTCGCCTCAGGGCGCGCTAGGACGCTGCGCCACATAGCTGCGCCAGCCGCCGTAGGCCGTGATCTCTCGGTGCTTTTCAACAAGCGCCGGCTCGCCTAACACACCCAGAACGATGGTGCCGTCTTCCAGCCGGACTTTTCCAATACACAGACCGGGGGGCTCACTTAGCAGGATCCCGGCCAGCCCTTCTGGAGGTACGGACCAGACTTCGACCGCCACCTTGACGCCGGTCCCATCAGTGACGCGCAGCATCGCAGGATGTTCGTCGTTGATCGTCCAAAGGCGATAGGTGGGCTCGGTCATCGTCTCACGGACAAACGTGGCTTTGGCGGCCACCATGTTCGGATTGAGCTCGAGTCCTCGCATCAGCGTGCCGTTTACTGCGAGTAGTACGTCGCTCTGATTCACGCGGTGCTCCCCATGATTGGCTGATGCGCTGCCCTGATACGTAGAGGTGAGACTTCGTTGTGGTGCCGTTCCCGGTGCGTGGGATGGCACATACTGCCGTTCGGAAGAGACCATGTGGGTAACCATTCCTCCATTTCTATTCCTCAAAACACGTCCTATCGTGAGGTCGGTATCGTGTTACGGTTCCAAACTCATGAACCGTAGGTGTTACGGAGGGCAACGGTTAGACGATCTGCTGTGGTCACCCAGCCGACAATGCCGCCCTGCGATTGAATCATGCGGACCGTCGCTTGTTTAAACTCGGGGAAATAGCTTTCGGTTCCGTCCTCGACCAGGAGGCAGTCATACCCGCGGTCGTTGGCTTCTCTCATGCTGGTTTGCACACAGACCTCGGTGGTGACTCCCGTAAAGACCAGATGGGTGATGCCGAGCTCCTTGAGGCGCTCCTGTAACGTGGTGGCGTAGAATGCCCCTTTGCCCGGCTTATCGATGACGAGTTCGCCTGCTTCGGGACGCAGCTCCGGGACGATATCGTTTCCCGGTTCCCCCAATACTAAGATACGCCCCATGGGGCCTGGGTCGCCGATGCGGAGCGTGGAATCGCCGCGCCGTCGCTTGGCCGGCCGGCAATCCGAAAGATCGGGGCGATGGCCTTTCCGTGTTAGAATCACGGGCAACCCCAACCCCCGAAACGTCTTGAGAAGTTTCGAGACGGTCGGCACGATCTTTTGCAAGTGTTCGACATTGTTACCCAGCGCCGCGCCGAATCCACCTGGTTCTACGAAGTCCCGCTGCATGTCGATGATGACCAGCGCGACCTTCTCACCGGAGTCTCGCGACGGCAATGGATAGGGAGAGGGAGAGGCGGGTACGCTGTTCATGTTGTATGTCCTGTCATGTGCCGTCCGATGATTCCGAGATCGGCGTTGGACGACGTGGTTTCATACACGAGTTGACCGTTGAACATCACGACTACACGGTCGGATAACTCCAGAATTTCGTCGAGGTCTTCACTGACCAGCAGCACCGCCGTCCCGCGATTGCGTGCAGCGACGATCTGCAGGCGAATTTCCTCCATGGCCAGAAAGTCCAGTCCGAAACAGGGATTGGCGATGATCAAGATCTCGACGTCCCCCGACAGCTCGCGCGCCAAGACCGCGCGCTGCACATTCCCTCCCGAAAGCGACTGAATGGGCGTATCGGGATACGGCGGCTTGATGTTGTAGCGCTGGATCAGTTCGAATGCGTTGCGTCGGAGGGCTGGGCGGCTGATCAGCCACCCGCCCACCGCGTAGGGCTCGATATCGAAGTTGCGAAACGCCAGATTGTCCGCCACGCTCATCCGCCCGACACACGTGTTCTGGAGCGGTTCTTCGGGAAGGCAGAACAGTTTGTGTTTCATGATCTTCTCGCGGGTCGGTTGGTAGAGTTGATCATGGGCGTGGATTGTGCCCGCAGCGGCCTGGCGCTGTCCGGCCAACACTTCGACCAGTTCTCGTTGTCCGTTCCCCGAGACGCCGGCCACACCGACGATCTCACCTTCATGGATCGTGAGGTCCAGTCCCCGCACGACTTCCACACCGCTCTCATCCTTCACACGGATATCGTGCAGGACCAGCTTGGGGACTCTGGTCGATCGCGCCGTTCGCTGTTTCGGCTTTGCCGTGACCTCAGACCCCACCATCATCTCCGCCATCTGTGCGACGTTCAGTTCCGAGACTTTCCCGGACCCCACGAATTGTCCCTTGCGCAACACCGTCACTTCGTCCGCGAAGGCCGCGACCTCTCGAAGCTTATGCGTAATGATTAAGACACTCAATTGTTGCGCCAGTGTCATGGCTCTGAGGTGCCCCAGCATTTCATCGGCTTCTTGCGGAGTCAGAACGGACGTCGGTTCGTCCAGAATGAGGATGCGGTTCTGCAGCGCGAGTTGCTTGAGGATTTCCACCTTTTGCTTTTCCCCCGCAGCGAGCGAGCTGACACGAGCGGTGAGCGGCACCTTGAACGGCATTTTCTCCATGAACTCCGACAACTGTCGCTCTTCCTTTTTCCAATCGATGAGAGAGTCCAATCTCGCCTTGGAGATCACCAGATTTTCAAGCACCGTCATGTTAGAGATGAGCGTGAATTGCTGATAGACCATTCCGATGCCGAAGGTCTGCGCGTCACGCGGGCTGCGAATCGTAACCTGCTCTTGATTCAACGAAATGGTTCCCTCATCGGGGTGGTAATACCCCATGATGCATTTGACCAGGGTGCTTTTGCCCGCCCCGTTCTCGCCGAGCAGGGCATGAAACCGGCCTGACCGCAATTGAAGATTCACCTCCTTCAAGGCGGTGAGCGGACCGAAGCGTTTGGTAATCCCCAACGCTTGCAAATCAGGAGGAACTCCGTCGGTCATGACAATGCTTCCAACAAGGCATCTGATTTTGATACGGCGCCGAATACTCCGCCCTGCATCTTGACCATCTTGAGCGCGGCCTGATGGTTCGTGTGATCGGTGGCCCCACAACAGTCTTCCAGCAGGAGACATTCGAAACCCCGATCGTTGGCCTCCCGCATGGTGGTGTGGACACACACATCAGTGGTGATTCCCGCCAAGATCACATTCTGGATGCCGCGGAGCCGCAACAGCATTTCCAGATCGGTGGCCCAGAACGAGCCCTTGCCGGGCTTGTCGATGATCGGTTCACCCTCCTTGGGAGCCAGTTCAGGGATAATGTCCCAGCCGGGCTCGCCGCGCACCAGGATCTTGCCGCAGGGACCTGGGTCACCAATGCCGGCTCCAATACGGCGGCTGCGCCACCGTTTATTGTCGGGGAGATCTGACAAGTCCGGCCGGTGTCCTTCCCGGGTGTGGAACACATGCATGCCGATGGTTCGGGCTTTCGATAGCACTTTGAGGATATGCGCGATCGGCGCGCGCGTGAGAGAAATGTCATAGCCCATCTTGTCGACATAGCCGCCTTTGCCGCAAAAGTCGGTTTGCATATCGATGATGAGAAAGACCGAATTGTCCGGACGGAGATCGCCGTTATAAGGATACGGGTAGGGGTCGGATGTGACATATCTCGCCATGGCTTACCTCTCATGGATTTCTAGGTTTAGGTTCGTTCGAGTCATCCTGTATCGTCTAGCGAGTCACCGTGAGCTCATGGGGTACCCCGACAAGCGTGCGCTTGGGAGAACAGGTAATGATCATCACCGCCAAGGTCATGATGTACGGGATCGCGTTGAAAATGTAGTACCCGCCCGTGATGCCGATCGATTGCAACGAGGGTCCTAACGCGGCGGCCCCTCCCCATAACAGAGAAACCCAGAGGCAGCCTACCGGATGCCAACGAGCGAAGATCACCAAGGCCACCGCCATCAGCCCCTGTCCGCTCGAGAGGCCTTCACTCCAGTTGAACGGATAGTAGAGGGAAAGATACGAGCCCCCGATCCCCGCCAGAAATCCTCCTTGAGCCGTGCTGAAGATTCGTATGCGATCGACCGGTAGTCCGAGGGCGCGCGCGGCGTCCGCGCTTTCGCCGACGACGCGCACTTTTAATCCCCAGGCGGTGTTTTTCAGCATCCATGCGCGCACAATCGCCCCACCGATTCCCATTAAGAATAAAGCATATACACGGGGAGCCCCCCTGAGGTGTGGGAATTTACTCCACTCCCCCAGGTCGATGGAGGGCAGCCGAGGCGCGGAGGGTTGAATGTACGGCTTCCCCAGAAAAAAGGCCAACCCGGTGCCGAACAGCATCATCGCGATGCCCACGGCGATTTCATTGACTCGTTTGAAGCTGCAGAGCCAGCTGTGCAGTCCGCCGAGCACCATGCCGGCCAATCCGGCGCACAGCACTCCCAGCCAGGGGGATCCGCTGTGCAGCGAGACGGCATAGCCGGTCATCGCACCCATGACCAGCGTACCCTCCAGGCCCAAATTGATACGGCCGCTTTTCTCGGTCAAGCACTCGCCCAGCGAGACAAAAAGAAACGGCGTGCCGATTCGAATCGCGACGCCAAGGACGGCGATGAGGACTCCCCACCATCCGATTTCCATCAGGACGCTCCTTGTTTCTGCAACTTCGAAAAGCGGCCGTATAGGGTTTCACTGAAGAGAATGACGAGAAAAATAATTCCCTGCATCACGAGCACGGTCGCATCGGGCAACTCATGTGCGCGTTGCAGCAACCCGCTGCTCGCCCGGATGCCGCCCAGCAAGACGGCCACAGGAATGATGGCCAACGGATTGTTGCGGGCTACGAATGCCACGAGAATACCGGCATATCCGTAATTGGCATTCAGGGTGTCATTAGCCCGACCATGGATAGCCGCCACCTCTACCATGCCGGCCAGCCCACCGGCCGCCCCTGCCACGAAGCAGATGATCAAGATCAGCCGCCCGACCGGCAAGCCTGCGACTTGAGCCGCCCGAACATTGCCTCCGGCCACTTGGGATGCAAACCCGAACACGGTGTGATGCATGAGAAACCATGCGATGACGCACGCCACGACCCCGAACACTAATCCCCAGTGAAGGTCTGTGCCGGGAATGGCACCGATCATATTGGCCTCTCCGATATGATGGGTCGAGGGATGGTTGAGGCTTTCCGGATCGCGAAAGGTGCTGGTAACGAGATGGTTCAACACCGCAATGGCGATATAGTTCAGCAACAGACTGCTGATGGTCTCATTGACGGCGCGATAATGCCGCAATGCTCCGCCGATGGTCAGCCAGAGCCCGCCTCCCACCATGCCCACGACTGCCATGGTCGTGAGAACGACCATCGGGGGAGCCGTCGGTATGGCGAGCGCCGCCATAGCTGCGAATAGACCACCCATGACCACCGCGCCCTCGCCCCCGATGATAATCAATCCGAGATACCCGGGCAGTGCAGTACAAAGCGCAGTCAACATCAACGGTGCGGCCCGGATCAGCGTATTCTGCCAAGAAAACGAGGTGCCGAAGGCGGCGCGATACATCGTCTGATACACCTCGAACGGATCGGCTCCAGCCAAAGCCACGAAGATTCCGAACAACACCATCGAGACCAGCAAGGACCCGACGATGATGAAAAATGGTTCCAGCACTTTGTGCAAGGTTTGTGGCACGGCTCTGCTCACGACTTTGTCGAACCGATGACTCCTTCTACCAGCCAATCCATGCTTTCCAGCCACATATCGGTCTGAACATGTTCCTTTCCCGCCGCGATGACGACACGGCCGGTATTGTCTTTGATCGGGCCCTTGTACACGACCATCCCTCCGCTCATGAATTTGTCTTTGGCCGCGTCGGCTTGCTTGCGAACGGCTTCCGTTACCACTTGGTTATAGTCCGATACCTTGACGATGCCTTCCTTCAGGCCGCCGCGAACGAGATGAGGAACGGTCTGCCCTTTTCGAATCATGTCCGCATAGTCCATGTAGACCTTGGCCCAATTCCATTCCGCTCCGGTGAGATACCCTTTCGGGGCCAGCTTCGATTGGTTGCAGTGATACCCGGTGCAGTAGATGCCACGCTTTTCAGTGGTCGTAATGACGACCTTGGGGCTGTCGACATGGCAGGTAATGCCATCGATGCCTTGGTCAACCAACCTGTTCGTCGCTTCCGCTTCACGGACCGGCAACGACCAGTCTCCTGTTGAGATGACATGGGTCGT
>CAZNBG010000040.1:0-11378 GCA_964570915.1 uncultured Nitrospira sp.
GTACAACAATTTCCATATTGGCAGCGGGGGTGAACTCTGTGCGGCCAAGTATCGATTGACCAGGAGAGAACTGGACGACTTCGCACTTGAAAGTTATCGACGGGCGCGCGAAGCAATCGCGAGCGGAGCCTTTAAACAGGAAATTGTGCCCATCGACGTACCGCAGCGAAAGGGGTCGGCGGTGACGATTTCGGAAGATGAGGAACCGAATCGAGTGGATCTGGCCAAGATGCGCGAGCTAAAGCCGGCATTCCAGGACAACGGCGTGCTCACTGTGGGCAATTCCCCTGCGTGTAACGACGGCGCAGCGGCGCTGATCGTCATGGCTGAGGAAGAGGCCGCGCGTCTCGGTCTCGTGCCGATGGCCCGTATTGTCGGCTATGCCGGAGCAGCGCTGGCGCCGGAGTGGTTTACGATTGCGCCCATTGACGCGATTCGGCGGGTGCTCAAGCAGACAGGCATGGCGATTGGAGACATCGATCTGTTCGAAATCAACGAGGCGTTTTCGGCCGTCTCCTTGGCGATCAATCGTGAATTGGGACTCGATGAGAAGAAAGTGAATGTGAACGGCGGAGCGGTCGCGCTCGGCCACCCCATCGGGGCAACGGGTGCGCGCATTCTTACAACTCTGGTCCATGCCATGGCCGCACGCGGGGCGACGTGCGGGTTGGCAGCTCTCTGTATCGGTGGAGGAGAAGCGCTGGCGATGATCGTAGAACGATAGACAACTGTCAATGGTGAATCGATCAATTCAAGATCTCGAACGCACCAGTGACAGGCGTCTTCGGGAGGATGATAGGGGCACCGTGAAGCTCGTCGGTATCAGCACAATCGGCGTGGTCGGTGCCGGCCAGATGGGTAGCGGCATCAGCCAGGTATGCGCCACCGCCGGCTATGACGTTCTCCTCGTAGACGTCACCGAGGCGCTGCTATCGAAAGCTGTGTCCAAGATACGCGTAGGATTGGAACGCGCCGTTGAACGAGGCAGTCTCGCCAGTCATCACGCCGGAGCGGTGTTGGCGCTCATCCATCCGTCGGCGGGCCTCGATCGCTTGCGAGACGCACAGGTGGTCATCGAAGCGGTCCCGGAGGAGTTTCTGCTGAAGCGGGAACTTTTTGCCGAATTGAACCAGATCTGCGCGCCGCAGGCGGTCCTCGCGAGCAATACATCGTCCATTTCAATCACGAAGTTGGGCATCGCTTCCGGCAGGCCGGACCGCGTCGTCGGCATGCATTTTATGAATCCTGCACCCGTGATGCGGCTCGTGGAAGTCGTGCGCGGACTGGAAACATCCGAACGAACGACCGAACTCGCGCTGCACTTAGCCAAGCGATTGGGGAAAACGCCGGTCGTGGCGAAAGATGTGCCGGGATTCATCGTGAACCGTGTGCTCATTCCCATGATCAATGAAGCCGTGTTCGCGTTGGAGGAAGGCGTTGCATCCGCGATGGACATTGATGTGGCCATGACGACGGGTGCCAATCATCCCGTAGGGCCGTTGGCGCTGGCCGACCGCATCGGCTTGGATACCGTGTTGGCCATCTGCAATGTCCTCTATCAAGACTTGGGTGATCCCAAGTTCACCCCATGCCCCTTACTGCGTCGATATGTCGAAGCCGGGTGGCTTGGGCGGAAGAGCGGCCGTGGGTTTTATGTCTACGAAGGGAGGAACGAGCGGCAGGAAGCGATAAGCGGAAAGTCCTGATCTTGGCCCCTGGTTCTTCACCGCGATCCGGAGTAGGCCGATGCAAGAGCGCAAACCTCGATTTACGTCCCTTTCAGGCTTCGATATCAACCGTGTGTCTACAAGCAACGATCTGAAGGACTTGTCGCCGGACGAAGAGCTTGGCGCGCCAGGCGAGTTTCCATACACCCGGGGTGTGTATCCGACCATGTACCGCGGTCGGCTTTGGACGATGCGACAATTTGCCGGGTTCGGATCGGCCGAGGATACCAATCGCCGGTTCAAATATCTTCTCCAGCATGGTCAAACAGGACTAAGCGTGGCGTTCGACATGCCGACGTTGATGGGGGTCGATGCGGATGCCCCGCTCGCTCACGGCGAGATCGGCCACTGCGGCGTCTCGATCTCGTCGCTCGACGATATGGAACAGCTTTTCGACGGCATTCCGCTTGACCAGGTCACCACCTCGATGACGATCAACGGCCCAGCCGCCGTGATCTTTGCGATGTATCTCGCGGTCGCGGAGAAGCGCGGGATCCGGCTCGATCGGCTGGACGGCACGTTGCAGAACGATATTCTCAAGGAATACATCGCTCAGAAAGAGTGGCTCTTTCCTCCGGAACCGTCACTCCGCCTGATCACCGACACCATCGGATTCTGCGCCGAACATGTACCCAAGTGGCACCCGGTCAGTATCAGCGGGTATCACATCCGGGAGGCCGGCTCGACCGCGGTACAGGAATTGGCCTTTACGCTCTATGACGGCCTGACCTATGTGGAGGCGGCGGTGAAAGCCGGACTCCCGGTCGACCGATTCGCTCCGCAGCTCTCGTTCTTCTTCAACGCGCATAACGACTTCTTCGAAGAGATCGCCAAGTTTCGGGCGGCCCGTCGACTGTGGGCCCGCGAAATGACGCGACGGTACCACCCTCACGATCCGCGCTCAGCGCAGCTCCGCTGTCACGCGCAGACCGCCGGCTGTTCCCTCGCGGCACAACAACCCATGAACAACGTGGTTCGCACGACGATCCAGGCCCTCGCGGCCATCTTGGGTGGCACGCAGTCTCTCCATACCAACTCGATGGATGAAACACTCGCGTTGCCGACCGAGAGTGCGGTGAAACTGGCCCTCCGCACACAGCAGATTATCGCGCACGAGAGCGAAGTCACCAATAGCATCGATCCGCTCGGCGGTTCCTATTATGTCGAAAGCCTCACGAATCGCCTCGAAGAGAAAGCGTTGGAGTATTTCCGGCGGTTGGATGACATGGGCGGCATGGTGAGGGCGATCGAGCAGGGATTCCCGCAGCGTGAAATCCTCGATGCCTCGCAACGGTATCAACGAGAGCTGGAACGGAAAGAACGGATCGTTGTCGGCGTCAACGAGTATGTGGAATCAGAGGAACGTGCGATCCCGATCCTCAAGATAGGGCAGGAGGTCGAGCATGCACAAGCGGCGTCTCTTTCGGATCTACGCAAATGTCGCGATTCCTTCAGAATGGCCGGGACCGTCGAGGCGCTGCAGGAGGCAGCCTCATGCGGTGAGAACGTGATGCCGTATCTCGTCGAGGCCGTGAAGGCTAAGGCGACATTGGGTGAGATCTGCATGGCCTTGAAAGAAGTGTTCGGAATGTATCGGGAACCAGTGGTGTTGTGATGGATGGCGGTGATCAGGATGCCTCCTGTGCTCGCGCGACGCGCACGCTGAGCCGATGAGAATGTCATCACAGCGAGCGGTGCTCGTCGCATGCGCGCAATCGGACGCATCCTGATCACCGCCGCCGAAGAGGAGGATGGAGAGAATAAGGTGCGCGCGCGCAACGGAAGGGTCCCACTGGGGGATGGGTGGAGTGAGCACGGTGGGACTGTTCGTCGTGACAGGACCCGTAAAAAGGTCGATATGGCGGAAACACGGCTGGCTTGGAGATATTCATGAAACTTGGGGCGTTTGATATTTATCCTGTGAGCGACGGCCGGTTTCGATTGGATGGTGGAGCGATGTTTGGGGTCGTGCCGAAAGCCTTGTGGGAGAAGTGTTGTGACGCCGATGAATTGAACCGGATCCCGCTGAGTCTCACCGCGTTGTTGATCCGGGCGAAGGGCAAGAACATTCTGGTCGATACGGGGCTAGGGCCTAAGGAAGATCAGAAGTTTCACCGCATGTTCGCCGTCGAGCGAACCCCGACCATTCTCCAATCGTTAAAGCGGTTAGGCTTGGGACCGGAGGACATTCATCTGGTCATCAACACGCATCTGCATTTTGACCATGCGGGAGGGAATACCCTCAGGGAAAGGAACGGGAATATTCGGCCGGCCTTTCCCAAAGCGCGTTACCTGATTCAACGAGGCGAGTTTGAAGACGCGGTCCGGGCCAATGAACGAACCAGGGCCAGTTACCGCCCGGAAAACTTTACGCCGATCGACCGGATCGATCAGTGGGAATTCCTCCACGGCGATACGGAAGTGGTTCCCGGTGTCACCGCGGTTGTCACCTCCGGCCATACGCGCTGTCATCAGAGCGTTAAGATCGAATCGGAAGGAGAGACGGCATTCTTTCTCGGCGACCTGATTCCGACCGTGTCTCATCTGCCGCTTCCTTACATCATGGGCTACGATCTCTTTCCCATCCAGACTCTGGAGACAAAGCGATGGGTATTGGATCAGGCATTCGAAGAGCGATGGATACTGCTCTTCGAGCATGATCCGCTGGTTCAGGCCGGATATGTCCGAAAGGATCAAGAAGGCAAATATTTTCTGCGGGAGGTGGCGGCATGGCAGTAGCGAGTATTCCTCTTCGCGTCCTGATCGGCAAGGTCGGCCTCGACGGCCATGATCGGGGTGTGAAACTCATCGCACGCGCACTACGAGACGCCGGGATGGAAGTCATTTATACCGGGCTGCATCAGACGCCGGAACAGGTCGTCAGCACGGCGGTTCAGGAGGATGTGGATGCGATCGGTCTCAGCATCCTTTCAGGCGCACACAATACGCTGTTCCGACGCGTCCTCGAACTTCTTAAGGAACAGGATGCCGAAGACATCGCCGTGTTCGGCGGGGGAATCATTCCCGATGAAGATGTTCAGTCGCTTATCGCGATTGGAGTGAAGGCCTTGTTCAGGCCGGGAGTGCCTATTCAAGACGTCGTGAAGTTTGTCCAAGGACTCAGGACACCGAGCTGAAATACCATGCGTATGTTGACGACTTCAGTGGTGGCCACAAGCAGCGAATTCGCCGCGAATCGAGCCCACTATCAGGGCCTGATAGCCGATCTCCAGAAACATCTCGCCCTTGCTCAAGCCGGAGGGCCACCGGATGCAGTTGCACTGCATCAACAGCGAGGCAAATTGACCGCCCGTGAGCGGATTGCCACCCTGCTCGATCCGGACGGTCCTTGGTTGGAGCTCAGTCCCTTGGCCGCATCAGGGATGTACGACGACCATATTTCGGCTGCCGGTCTGATCACCGGCATCGGCTATGTGTCGAAACGGCCATGTGTCATCGCCGCCAACGATGCGACGGTCAAAGGCGGCACGTATTTCCCCATGACCATCAAGAAACATCTGAGGGCTCAGGAGATCGCCCTGGAAAATCGGTTGCCCGCCATCTATTTGGTGGATTCCGGCGGAGTGTTTTTGCCGATGCAGGCCGAGGTCTTCGCCGACAAGGAGCATTTCGGACGGATCTTCTATAACCAGGCGCGCATGTCCGCTCTCGGTATTCCTCAAATCGCCGTCGTGATGGGAATGTGTACCGCCGGCGGCGCCTATGTGCCCGCCATGTGCGATGAAAATGTGATTGTCAAAGGGACCGGTACCATTTATCTCGCGGGGCCTCCGCTGGTCAAAGCGGCAACTGGTGAGGAGGTCACCGCCGAAGAGCTCGGCGGCGCCGATCTCCATACGAGACTCTCGGGTGTCAGCGATCATCTCGCCGACAATGACCATGAGGCGCTCGAGATTTGCCGGTCGATCGTGGACACGCTTCCTCGACGACAGGTCCTTCGCCGGCCGACCACGATCGAGGAGCCGCGTTATCCGGCCGACGAACTGTATGGGCTCATTCCGAGCAACCCACGTCAGACGTTTGACCCCCATGAGATCATTGCGCGCTTGGCCGACGGCAGTCGCTTTCACGAGTTTAAGGCGCGATATGGCCGGACACTGACATGCGGCTTTGCACGCTGGAGAGGGCATCAGGTCGGCATCCTTGCGAACAACGGCGTGCTCTTCTCCGAGGCCGCCTTGAAAGGCGCACACTTCGTCCAGCTCTGCGCTCAAAGACGGCTGCCGCTCGTCTTTCTACAAAACATTACCGGCTCTATGGTCGGGAGGGACTATGAGTCGCGTGGGATCATCAAAGACGGCGCCAAGATGGTGCAAGCCGTGGCAACCGCCGAGGTTCCCAAATTCACTATCATGATCGGCGCCTCCCATGGTGCCGGCAATTACGCCATGTGCGGACGCGCCTATGCTCCGCGGTTTCTCTTCTCATGGCCCAACGCTCGGACGTCGGTGATGGGAGCGCAACAGGCGGCCCACGTACTCTTGACGGTGAAACAGCAGCAGCGAGCGCGTGACAAGGCAGCCATCTCTGAGGACGAACTGCGAAAAATCACGGACTCCATCCGGGTGCAGTATGAGCGGGAAGGCAGCCCCTATTTCAGCACGGCTCGGCTATGGGATGACGGAATTATCGATCCTTTTGAGACGCGTCGGGTTCTGGGACTGTGTCTGGACATCGCCATGACCACACCGGTCCGTCCGTCACATTTCCCGGTGTTTCGTATGTGAGGTGCCCATGAGGAGGTTTACGTCCATCGTGGTCGAGTCGCACGACGGTTGGGCGCGGGTGACCTTGAATCGGCCCGACCGGCGGAACGCGTTCGATGCCCGCATGGCGGAGGAACTGTGCGAAGCCTTTTCCTTGTTGAGCCAAGACTTGTCGGTCCAGGCGGTCGTGCTGACCGGGAACGGCTCCGCATTTTGCGCCGGTGCGGACATCGATTGGCTGGGAGCAGAGGAAGCGGTATCGGCCTTTCAAGCGCGGAGGGATGCCGAACAGCTTGTGGCAATGTTCCGTGCCATTGACGAATGTCCCTGCCCGGTAATCGGACGAATCCAGGGGGCGGCGTTCGGCGGCGGCATTGGATTGGTCGCAACCTGCGACATCGCTGTCGCGGCTGCGGAAGCGACTTTCGCGCTCAGCGAGGTTCGCCTGGGGATGGTCTCTGGGGTCATTGCGCCTCTTCTGTTTCGGAAGACGGGAGAGGCGTTCCTCAGAAGGTTCTGCTTGACCGGCGAGATATTTCCCGCCTCAGCCGCGAAACAGTACAACCTGGTTCACGATGTGGTCGGGACGGATCAACTCGACTCCCACGCTGCAGAGTTGGTTCATGCGGTCTTGAGTCTTGCCCCGCAAGCGGTGCGGGACACCAAAGCGCTGCTCCGGCGACTTCGCACGCTTTCGGACGATGAGCGGTGGGACGCCGGTGTCAAAGCCAACATCCGTGCCCGTCTTTCGGCCGAGGCACAAGAGGGGTTCCGGGCGTTTCGTGAAAGACGTGCTCCTGTCTGGCCGGCACCATCAGGAAGCCGGGGCAAGAAACCTTTCTCAAAAGGGCAATCGGACGATGTCGAAGCAAGACGAGCATAGCACGGCTTCACGGCCGATCCGCATCACCGAAGTCGGTCCACGGGATGGGCTCCAGAGTGAGAGGGACATCGTGTCGACCGAAGACAAGGTGTCGTTTGTGGATGCACTGTCTCAGACCGGTGTGGCGGAGATCGAAGCAGGGTCGTTCGTGTCAGCGCAAGCAATTCCACAGTTGGCGGACTCCGATGAAGTGTTTCAAAAGATCACCCGGAAACCCGGCGTGGTGTACTCGGCGCTGGTACCGAACGAGCGGGGATTGGAACGAGCGAGGGCGGCAGCCGTCAACAAGATCGCGGTCTTTACCGCAGCCTCCGACACATTCACCCGAAGGAACATCAACTGTTCGATGAGCGAGTCGATCAAACGGTTCAAGCCGGTGGTATTCGGTGCGAAACGCGATGGCATCACCGTGCGCGGGTACATTTCGACCGTGACCCATTGCCCCTTCGAGGGCCCTATTCCACCGTCGGAGGTTCTGATTGTGGCGCGGCGACTGCTTGATCTCGGGGTCGATGAGATTTCTCTTGGGGATACCGTCGGGAAGGCCGCTCCCCGTGACATCCGCAGACTGTTGGATCAAGTAGTGCCGCGCATTGAACGGAGCCGCCTCTCGCTCCATGTTCACGACACCTGTGGGATGGCCGTGGCCAACGTCTTAACCGCCTGGACCGAGTACGGCATTGAGGCGTTCGATACCGCTGCTGGAGGGCTGGGCGGCTGTCCTTATGCGCCGGGCGCATTGGGAAATGTGGCCACCGAAGACGTGGTGTACGCGCTGAGAGCATCGGGTGCGTTTCTTTCTGTGGATGAGCGGGAGGTCATCGCGGCCGCAAATGAGATCGGCAAGATTCTGCACCGTCCGCTTTCGTCTCGCTTATCGCGCGTACAGATGGAACAAACCGCATGTGAAGGTGTGGCATGAGTGCGTCGAGCCTACGCCTGTCCATGCGTGGCGTCGATGACGTGGCGACCTTGACTGAATTGGTGAGAGCCGGCGATGTCCGGGCCGTATCACGGCTGATCACCTTGCTGGAAAATCATGTGGAAGACAGAGCCGTGCTGCCCTTCCTAAACGGCTCACCGGGAAGCGCGACCGTGATCGGCGTCACGGGATACCCCGGTGCGGGGAAAAGCACGGTTGTCGATCGTTTGGTAGGCCTCTATCGCCGAAGCGGCCTGAAAGTCGGCGTGCTGGCGATCGATATCAGCAGTCCTGTCACGGGCGGCGCGTTGTTGGGCGACCGCATCAGAATGCGGGAACATGCGCTGGATCAGGGAGTCTATATCCGCAGTATGGCCACTCGAGGGCACTACGGAGGGCTTGCGCGAGCGACGCGTGACGCCGCACTGGTCCTGAACGCGGCCGGATATGAAGTGATCCTGATCGAGACCATCGGAGTCGGCCAAAACGAGGTCGACATCGTTGATCTCGCGCAGACGGTCGTGGTGGTTGTCGCACCTGGTTTGGGTGATCACGTTCAAGCCATGAAGGCCGGATTGTTGGAAATCGCACATATTGTCGTCGTCAACAAAGGAGACCTTTCCGGCGCGGACACCACAGTGCAGGACCTACGGGAATGGTATCCCAAAGTGTTGCGCACGGTTGCGGTAACCGGCGAGGGGATTCCGGAACTCGCCGCCGCGATCATAGATGATCAAAGGCTCCGCGGCGTTCGCCATGTGGGTGCAGCGCAGAACTGGTCATTCCGGTCGAACCGCATGGGCGGAGAGCGATAGGAAAAAGCAAAAGTGGATGGAGTGTATCCGGCAACAATCATGAAGAGGGCGACGCCCGATGAGCAGCCGGCTCATGTGAAGCGTGATATGGAGGACTTATGCCGCATCAATTACTGACGATCTCTCATCATATCGCACGGATCACTCTCCACAATCCGCCGGCCAACGTGCTCAATCTTTCCGTGGTCAAGGAGCTCGAGCTGGTCTTGAGCGAGTTGGAAGAAGACGAGTATGTCCGAGCGGTGATTGTCACGGGCACAGGACGGTTTTTCTGCGCGGGGGCCGATATCAACGAACTGGCTCATCTCAATACCGCGCATGGCGGGTCGGAATTTGCCGTTCGGGGGCAGTCGCTGCTGAATCGCATCGAACGATCCGAGAAACCGGTGCTTGCCGCTATCAACGGAACCTGTGTCGGCGGAGGTCTCGAATTGGCCCTCGCCTGCCATATTCGAGTGGCGGCGGTTGGGACGATGCTGGGGTTGCCTGAAATCAAACTGGGTCTCATTCCGGGGTTCGGCGGCACGCAACGGTTGCCGAGAATTGTCGGGCCTTCCAAGGCCGCCGAGATGATCCTGACGGGTGAAAGTCTATCCGCTGAAGACGCGCATCGAATCGGTCTGCTGAATCGAGTGGTATCGCCGCAGGAGCTCATCACCCGGGTGGAAGCCATTGCTGCTTCGATTGCGACGTGCGGGAAAACTGCGGTCGAATCCGCGCTTCATGCGATCCGAGGAGGCATCGATATTCCCCTGTCGGAAGGCTTGGCGAGAGAAGCGGAATTATTCGGCCGATTGTGTGTGACTTCCGATAAGCAGGATGCTATTCGGGCGTTTCTCGAAAAACGACCGTCGAAGGTCGCGAGCGTATGAAGAACGTCGATCGAACACGCGAATGGCAGGAGCGGATCATGGCGGCCGTCGTCTTCGCGAACCGCCACTGACGTTGGCCCATTGACCTTCGGACTGCGAGGTACAGAATGCTGGCTGATCGCCTCGCTCGGTATGGCCGGTCGCTGCATTACAGCGATTTACCGAAAGCCGTCGTGCACGAAGCCAAGCGGCGCGTGCTCGATAGCCTCGGCTGCGCGCTCGGCGCGTGGAATGCCTCGCCCTGCCGTATCGCCCGCCGAATAGCCCGGGTTGTCAAGGTGCCACAAGGGGCCACGCTGTGGGGCACGAATCACAAAACTCTTCCTGATCTCGCCACGTTCGCCAATGGTGGGCTCGTCCGGTATCTCGATTTCAATGACACGTATCTTTCGAAAGAGCCGGCGCACCCGTCCGACAATATACCGGCCATTATTGCGGTCGGCGAAGCCGTCCATGCCTCCGGCAAGCAGGTCATTGAAGCCCTCACGCTCACCTATGAGATTCAGTGTCGCCTCTGTGATGCCGCCGCGCTCCGCCCCCGCGGGTGGGACCACGTGACGTACGGCCCGTTTTCCTCCGCAGTCGGCGTCGCGAAGCTCATGAAGCTTTCACCTGCGCGGACCGTACAGGCTGTCAACCTGGCAGGAGCTGCGAATGTGGCGCTGCGGCAAACGCGGGTCGGGGATCTGTCCATGTGGAAGGCCTGCGCGTTCTCAAACGCCGCCCGTAACGGCGTGTTCGCCGCCGGATTGGCGCAGCTCGGCATGACCGGGCCGTCGCCCATTTTCGAAGGGGAAAAAGGCTTCATGAAATTGGTATCGGGGTCATTTGATCTGGCCGCATTCGCCGCGGAAAAGGGACCGACTCCCGCCTCGGGCGAGGGCCGGTCCCCTCGATTCAAGATTCTGGATACCTACATCAAGCGGTATCCGGTCGAGTATCACGCGCAGACTGCGGTGGAGGCTGCTCTGGCACTTCGTGCCGACCTGATTGAGGCGGAAGGAGTGCATGCGATCGAACAGGTCGCGGATATCGAAATTGGGAGTTATGAGGTGGCCATCGAAATTATCGGGCGCGATCCCGAGAAATGGCAGCCGACCACGAGGGAAACGGCCGATCACAGTTTTCCCTACTGCGTTGCGACGGCATTGCTCGATGGCCGCATGACGCTTCAGTCGTTCGGCGCGAAGCGATTGCGAGATTCAGCCGTGCAGGGGTTGATGAAAAAAACCCGAGTCGTTCGTCAACTTGAGTTTACAGGGAGCTATCCCAAGAGTATGCCGACCAGAATCACTGTCAGAACCGACGCCGGGAACACCTACATGAGACAGGTGGAGCTGCCGGTTGGACACCCCGGCAATCCAATGTCGGATCGAGAATTGGAAGTGAAATTTCGCCGACTGGCAGTCGGCCAACTGACTCGTCCGAGTAT
>CAZNBG010000040.1:11388-13754 GCA_964570915.1 uncultured Nitrospira sp.
AAAGTGACTTGTGCACGTAGCGATTGGCTGATGGAATGTGCGTGGAAGCGACATCGGGTTCAAGATGACGGGCAACTCATGCCGCTGTTAAGGATCTGACGTGGGGGGGCAAGGGGAGATGACGGACAGGGACAAGGGTTCCGCAACGCACACGAAGACATTGCGCTTGCGTGAATTGCTGAGTACGCGCGCGCGCGCCATTCCCGGGGCATACAACGCACTGGTGGCGATGCAAATTGAACGAGCCGGTTTCGAGATCGTTTACGTCTCGGGGGCGGCTATATCGGCTTGCCGGGGAGTGCCGGATATCGGTCTTCTGGCGCTCAGTGATATGGCGGCGGAGGCGGGAAGGATTGCCAGGGCGGTCTCGATTCCGACTATCGTCGACGCAGATACGGGATATGGCGGTCCAGCCCAGGTCGCTGAAGCGGTGAGGGTGTTTGAAGAAGCCGATCTTGCCGGCATGCAGATCGAAGATCAAGACACGGCCAAGAAGTGTGGCCATCTTTCAGACAAGCATCTGGTGCCGATCGGTGAAATGGCGGCCAAAATCGAGGAGGCCGTTCAGGCAAAAAGAGATCGAAATTTCATGATTGTGGCGCGTACCGACGCCCGCGGGGTGGAGGGGCTGGAAGCCGCGGTCCAACGGGCGACGACCTATGTCGAGGCCGGTGCGGATGCACTGTTTCCTGAAGCGCTCGAATCGGCCGAAGAATTTCGGGTATTTGCTTGCGAAATGGCGAAAAGAGGGATCACGGTTCCCTTGATCGCGAATATGACGGAGTTTGGGAAGACACCCCTTTTGAGCGTCGCAGAATATGAAAGTCTCGGGTATCACGGGGTACTCTTTCCCGTGACGGGCTTACGGACGGCCTTGCAAGCCATCGATAGGCTGTTGGGCGAGCTGAAGTTGTTCGGATCTCAGAAAGACTGGCTCCATCACATGATGACGCGACGAGAGCTGTATAGTCTGCTCCGGTACACGGATTCTCACGAACGCTGAGAAGGGAGGATCTATGAACACGGTCATGAATGAGGCGCCCGCGACTGAGATGAAGGAAGGTTCTGCATATAGCCCCGGTCTCGAAGGAGTGATCGCCGGAGAATCGGCTCTTTGCCTTGTCGATGAAGGGGAAGCCGGTCTGCTGTATCGAGGCTATGCGATTCGAGATTTGGCGGAGCACAGTGCTTTTGAGGAGGTTGCTTATCTCCTGTTGTTCGGTCGTCTGCCGAATCGGCAAGAGCTCAATGACTTCTCGGCACGACTCATCGATCAAGCCATACTGCCCCATCTGCTCCAAGCATTCCTCGGCGCAGTTCCTTCCGGCTCACATTCGATGGACATTGTCCGATCGGGTGTGTCGCTGTTGGGTGTGGTGGATTCGGATACGTCCGACAATTCCCATGAGGCCAACGTTCGCAGATCGATCCGGCTGTTGGCGCAACTCCCGCTGATCGTCGAGACCTCCTATCGACTCGTCACCGGCAAACCCTGCCGTCGGCCGCACTATGATCTGACCTTTGCCGAGAATCTCTTGTATTTCCTCACCGACCGACGAGGGGATGATCAAGCGAAAGCCATGGCCCGTGTCCTTGACGTCTCGCTCACGCTGTATGCCGAACATGAATTCAACGCCTCCACGTTTGCCGCCCGTGTCACCGCATCGACGATGACGGATTTGTACTCCGCCGTCACGTCGGCAATCGGGACGCTCAAGGGTTCGCTCCACGGTGGAGCGAATGAGGCTGTTGCCGAAATGTTCGTGGATATCGGCAATTGCAACCGGGCGGAAGCATGGGTGCGGGAGGCACTGGCAAAGAAGCGGCGGATCATGGGGTTCGGCCACCGCGTGCTCAAGAAGGGTGACAGCCGCTCAGTCATCATTCAGCAGCACGCCGAATCGTTGAGCCGGATCTGCGGCAACCGCCGATGGTATGACATTGCGATGACGATCGAACACGTGATGGAACAGGAAAAGGGCCTTCACCCCAATCTCGATTTCTATACGGCAGTGGTCTATCTCCTGATGGAGATCCCGCTCACACTGTATACGCCGTTGTTCGTCTGTTCGCGAGTCGCAGGATGGTGCGCCCATGTCATCGAACAGCAGGACCATAATCGGTTGATGAGGCCCCGCGCGCTCTACACGGGACCGTCGAGGAAGGAGTATATCCCCCTTGATCACCGTGCCTGAGCACATCGCACGGGTGCGCAAAGTCGAAGGGCCGTGTCTCTCGTTCCCGTGGAACTCGTTTGCCGAGTTCTTCAAAGCCCGCGTCTATGATCGCGCCTTGATCGGGCGGACGTTTTTAACCTATAGCGACGATGACCGAGCGATTCACTATACCTACAGCTATGCGGAATT
>CAZNBG010000041.1:0-13448 GCA_964570915.1 uncultured Nitrospira sp.
GGCTGGCTATCTTTGAACGACTCCCCCAAATTCAGCGTGAAAAAATTCTTTAGCCAGATTGCATATTGGACATGAAGTGGCTGATCGAGGCCATATTGCCTGCGCCATTGAGCCAACGCTTCATCCAGGACTCCGCGTTTCAGGAGTGAAACACCGGCGCTCGATGCACCGGCTAGACCTCCAGCCGCGCGAAGCTCGGCGGGATCGCCAGGCGCGAGCCGCATGATCAAGAATCCAATCAACGTGATCCCAATAAATGTCGGGATCATTAACAATAGCCGTTTCAGCAAGTATGACGCCATGGATTAATATTACTTTGCGGCAAGTCGCGGCCCATATTTTTGCAACGACAGTGGCACCCACCAATCGATCGGATGAAGCCCTCCGGGTAAAACCTCGACGCCTCTGAAACGGCGGCTAACGGCAACCACTTCCTTGTTCACAAATAAAAAAGTATAGGGCTGCTCATCGCTAAGAATTTCCTGAAACTCGCGGTAAAGCGCGATGCGCTTCTTTGGATCAAACTCTCGTCGGTATTGCTCGAGAATTCGATCCACACGAGGATTTTTGTAACTGATCGCGTTTGACCCTTTATTGGCGGCTTGGGATGAATGCCAGACTTGATACGCGTCCGACTCACTCACAGGCATTGACCACCCCAAGATCACGGCGTCGAACTTGTGATTCTGCACATCGTCGAGAAAAATCGTCCAGTCCAGCTCGCGCACCGAAGCATCAATACCATGTTTTCTAAGCTCATCCTGCAGCGTGAGCGCGACACGTTTTCGAACCGGGTTTCCCGCATTAATTTTAATCTCAAAGCGCAGCGGAATCTTCTTTCCGTCGATGGTTTTGTCCAGGATGCCATCGCCATCCGTGTCGCTCCAACCGGCTTCCTTAAGAAGTTCCAATCCTTTGGTTGGATCAAACGGATAACGGGGAAGGTTCTTATCGTACTCCGGACGAAAGAAATAGATTGGGCTTTCTACCACTTCTCCCAATCCGAAGAGCACGGTTTTGACCAGTTGCTGGCGGTTGGTGAAGTAGGTCATGGCTTTGCGAACACGTTTGTCCCGGAATATAGGATGGTTGTTGTTCCACCCTATGTAACTATAATTGGGCGCGAAATATTCGTATTTCTGGAATTCGCGCTTGAATCTTTCGCTGCTTGTGCCCCTCACGGACTGGATAGGTGTTAACCCCATCTCATCAAGACCGCCGCTTTTTAACGTAACCAAAGCGGCATCGGGATTGTTGATGATGCGATACAGGTACCGGTCAATGTAAGGCTGGTCAATGCCGGGCTTGCCATTTCCCCAATAGTGCTCATCCCGAACCAACTCTACCTCACGGCCGGTCCTCCAAACTTCAAACTTATATGGGCCGCTTCCCATGGCCTTTCGGCTAAAGTTCTTATTAAAATCGTCAGCAAACCGACTGACGGCCGGTGGCAACTGCTCCGCCGGCTTCTGCAAATCCCTGACGCTAACTTTTTTTAATAGGTCTGACGGATCATAGTAGTGGCGCGGCAGCACGCTGATATCGCCAAGCACGCTTTCGTTAAGGAAATAAGGTTCTTTGATTTTAAACTCGATCGTGTACGCATCAATCAGGCGCGCGTCAACAACGGAGTCATAATACACCCGCAAAAAAGGAGCGTTCACGAGCGGGCACTTGATCGCCTTAATGGAAAAAAGAACATCCTCACCGGTGAGGGGCCGTCCATCTTGGAAATGCGCATCGCGACGAATGACGAATGTATAGGTAAGTTTGTCGTTCGATATTGCCGGACGGGATAACGCAATCAGCGGCTTCAGTTCGAGGGTGCGAGGATCCCTTGTCAGGAGGCTTTCGACTATATTCTGGAGAATTGTACTGGCTGATGCGTCATTACTCGTCAGCGGATTGAGCTGTTCCGGATCGCTGAGCTCGTGACTAATCAGCCAGTCGCCTGTGACCGGCGTATTCGAATCGGTCTGTGCCGCTATTTTTGGGCTACTGGGCTCGGCTGTCTCAGCCTGCTTGCCGCTCTCGCATCCCGGCAACAAAAGCAGTGCAACAAGTAATAGTCTCCAAATCCGCCGTGACATCTGTGGATCACTTACCGAGAGCCTCAATCGGATACTCTTTCACGTTGACGGGCTTTTGCTGCGAGAAGAGGTCATTCGCAATGGAGACATTCAGCTCCGGCTCTCGATAGCGGATCTCCAGTCGCTTTTTTTGCTGCGGCGACTCCATGAGAATCGTCGATGGGAAAAGGCCAGCGGGAGTTTGGATGTAATCGGCAAAACTCGCGTTCAACTCGACGCGTCCGCTACCGTCCATGCGCTGCCATTTAGTTGGAACCGCTTCCTTCGATTCGAAGCTCACCACATCTTTCCCTTTGCTTGAAGAGAAACTCAAAGAATTTCCGTTCAGTTCCGACGGCGTTTTGGCATCCACCGGCGGCAGGCCTAAAAGCAGAGCCGTCATTTCATCCAGTTCCAAGGGTATCTGCGTATACTTTTGCAAGTTTGCTTTCGACGCCTGCCCGCGTACGTAAACACCCTCGCGCGGGTGGTAGCCGATGATTTCTTTGTTATTGACGGTGACGACCAAGATCGCGCCGAGCATCGAGAGCGTTTCCAAACGCAACCGGTCGGGTCGCTGAATCAGGACTGCCTCCTGGAAGCCGTTTTTTCCGTCCGGCCCCGAATAGTCCACATTGGCCAATGCTCTGAGGGATTGGAATTTTTCCCGCCGCTGAGCGAGCGCATCGCGCAGTTGGCCTGCTTCCCAGGGCCCGGTGGGAGCTTCGGTGGGGATGGGCTGGATGGTTGTGGTGGCGCAGCCCGCCAAGCCTGCGAAAGCTACTATAAGGAGGATATTCAGAATTTGCGGACAGGTGGATGTCCTCCGCCACCACCGGAGGTTCAAATCTTCTTCTCCAGGCGCTGGACTTTTTCGCGGATACGCTTGATCTGATCGCTTTCCGTCGTCTTTTTGAGCGCCTCGCGATAACGCGCAATCGCACGGTCCGGTCTGCCGGCCTTTTCGTAAGCATCCCCGAGATGTTCCATAATGGTGGGGTCGTCAACGGTGATTTCCACCGCCCGTTCCAAATGCTCCACCGCCTTGGGATAGTCGCCCTTCTGATAGTAAACCCACCCCAGGCTGTCGATATAGAAACCGTCATTGGGCTCGATTTTCAAAGCGCGCTGGATCAAGGCCTCCGCCTCATCCAGCTGGACTCCCATCTCCGCCCACGTGTAGCCCAAATAGTTGAGCGCCGGAGCGTTTTGCGAATTGAGTTCAATCGCTCTTTTCATGTTGGCGATGGATTTTTCCTTGTTCTTGTTCTCGTCGTAAAGCGCCCCCAACTGAAAGTAAGCTTGATCGTTTTTGGGATCGAGCACGATGACTTGTTCCATCGCTTGGATCGCTTTGGGATATTCTTTTGCCTTGCGATAGAGGGACGACAAAAAAGCGAGGATTTCCTTGCGTTCATCCTTCTTACGTAGCGCCGGCTGTAAAGCTTCGATGGCTTTCTCAGTTTGGCCGCGGCGATCGTACAGGTAAGCAACTTGCACCCGGGCATCGACGAACAAGTCACTCTTTTCTGGAATACGCTCGAATTCTTCCAGCGCTTTGTCGTCCGACTTCAATTCGGCGTAGGTCGCCCCGAGATAATAGCGCGCCCGATCGTTATCGGGGTCGCCCCCGAGCACCAAATTGAACTCCGTTGCGGCTCTTTCAAAATCGCCTCTTTCAAAGGAGATAAGCCCAATCTTGATTCGGGTCTCCCGCGGATCCGCTTCGGCGCCCTCGAGCTTTTCGAACTGGCCCAGCGCTTCGTTCAATTTTTTTTGCACGACATCGAGTTCGCCCAACCGCGCGAGTCTTTCCGTTGATCCCCATCGCCGACCGGCGAGTTGATTCAAAGGACAATCCCTCTCACACGGCATGAGAGCGTAACTGCCGCACTATTCCCGTAAGAGTTCGGCGGCTTAGAAATTGGCCAGAACGCGACGAAACAGTGAAGGGGGCTATTGAACAGCACTGGTCATACGAAAACCGTAGTCGATCAGGCTTTTAGCGGTATTCCACCGGCGGTTAGAATTCAGAATGACCAGGAGCAAATCACTGCCGTTTTGAGAGACTTTGGCAATAAGACATCTGCCGGCCTTGGATGTGAACCCTGTCTTCACCCCTTCCACACCGGGAACGCGACCGAGCAGGCGATTCGTATTATGCAGGACATACGCACGGTACCCACTGACAGGCGTAATGATCTCTCGTTCTTCCCTCACAAGCTCTCGGAACACGGCGTTCCGCATCGCCACCTCACTGAGTTTCGCGAGATCCTCTGCCGTCGAATAGTGATCGGGACCATCAAAGCCGCATCCGTTGCTGAAATGCGTATCGGATAACCCGAGCGCAGCCGCTTTCGCATTCATCAACATCACAAACTGCTCTTCATCCCCTCCGACATGCTCGACCGCCGCAAGACAGGCGTCATTGGCCGACACCATCATCATCGCCTTCAGCAAATCCCCAAGGCGAAACACTTCGCCGACTTTTACGCGCAGGTGAGTCTTCGGAGCCCGTGCCGCGTTCTTACTCACTGTTGCCAGATCATCCAGGCGGCCTCTTTCCAGAATGACCAGAGCCGACATGATCTTGGTCAGACTGGCGGGTGACAGACGTTTCTCAGTCTCGTGTTCGAACAGCACACGGCCTGACCGTAATTCCTTCAGAAGAATACTGTGCGCAGGAACTTGCTTCCAGGGGAGAGGGTGCGGAACATAGCTGACGGTATGGATGAGCTGGTTCTTAGAATGGGCCTCCATCGCGGAGGCAGGATGGATCGACACACCGATCAACGGGAGAGAAAGCGCCGCAGTGACACCAAGGCGGCAAAGAATTCGACCCCAGTTCTGCAATCGAGGATCAGACCGGATGGGATCCTTCTGCGCCAAAAAACGCCGCCTCTCTTAGAAAATGAACGATTCACGCACTTTATCACCTTTCCGCCCACTATCAAGAACTTTATGAAAAAACCTGAGGAGATCGGCCAAATCAATCCAAAATCCGCAATTCAGGCAGCGGGCGTATATTCTCCTGTTCATCAGGGTATAGTGGCGTTCCACCATCATGAACCCTCTGCACTTGAGGCACTGCATACATGTCTCGCTCTCTCCGACTACCGAAGACGATTCATGATCAACGCGACACACCCGGCGAGCAATCCCCCACCGATGAGGGTCGTGCCAAAATACACCAACACATTTGTGCCTCCAGCCGGTTGAGTCCCATCCCACAAGTCGCGAACCCCACCCTGCACCATCAGGACGGAGAGGGTCATCAAGGCCCCAATCATGAACCACCATGCGAAGGATCGAAGCGCCATCGTTACGCTCGTAAAACTTGCGAGGTTTTGCCCAACGGCCACTGTAACGAAGGGCCTCCGGGCTGTCAAGAATAGATGACGATCGCTCGCCTCCTACTCTTTGGCCTCCGATCTCGCAACTGGTTTGAGCCCACGATGAAGGAAGATCGAGACACTCCCGCTTCCGTTGTCGGCAATGGCCAGCCCTGGTTCCTCCACCCCGCTCGTCGTGACCTGAAAGGAGGAAAGAGCGAACGGGCCGGACTTCGTCCGGTAGTTTCTCGGTGGATAATGAAAGGTGCCGTCGCCTTTTCCGAACAAGATCGACAGATCATTTGATTGAAGATTGACGATGGCGACATCCACTAAACGATCGCCATTAAAGTCCCTTGCCAGGCCGAAGTTGGGCCCGGCGTCGGCACCCGAATCTTTGCCTGGTCGAAATGTCGCATTCCCGTTGCCGAGAAACGTGGTGAAACTGTCCTTCTCCCCATTAATGACCAAGAGGTCGCTATGCTGATCGTTATTGAAATCGGCGAAGCTCACACCGAGGGGTCGGCGTCCAGTGCGGTAGTCTTTGGGATCGCGAAAGGAACCGTCGCCGTTGCCGAGCCAAATGGAAACTGCGTTCGACATAGGCCCCCCATTGGTGACGACCAGGTCCAGCCTTCCGTCGCCATTGAGATCCGACAAGGCCACCGAAGTGGGCGTGTCTCCATACTCATACTGAACGCCATGCCGGAATTCCCCCCTTCCATTGCCGAGGAAGACCTTAATCTTATCGTTGCGGAGCGCGACGACCAGATCAAGATGGCGATCGCCATTGATGTCGTCCGTGGCAAGGGCAATCGGTGTGCGATGGACCGGGTAACGTTGCCCCTCTTCAAACTTTCCGTCTCCATGGCCGAGTAAAAGCGAAATTTCATCGCCGCCGGAGCACGCCAGGGCGACATCGGCATGCCCGTCTTCGTTGAAGTCACCCATTGCCAGAGCGCGTGGTTCCTGACAGACATGGAGTTGGATCTGATCTTTAAAGGTGCCGTCACCGTTGCCCAGCAGAATGGACACGCTATTGCTTGCAATGTTCGTGGTGATCAGGTCGGTGAATGAGTCCTGATTCAGATCCCCGGTGGTAATGGTTGTAGGATTCTTCCCCACTTTGTAGCTGGCAAAGTAATAGAACGGATCCGGCGGAGTATAGGGCTCGGTCTTTGAGCATCCCCAGAAACCATGGGCGGCAAAGCAACCCAGCGATGCGACCGCGAGGATAAACCTCGCCACATGATGTTTCCTCCTCACGAGAACTCTCACATGATCTCCGCAATCTTAGTTCGTTAGGACCAATAGACCTATGGACGCCCGTATCAGAAGGCCCAGTATACAGAGGCGATATTCTCCCTCGCAAACTTGCTGTGACAATACATCAGCCTTTGAATTTCAGCATCCGCTTACGCTATGATACTCCCCTGTATTTTAGGAGGGTGAGCATGAGCAAAATAGTGAATGTCGACATCACGATGTATGGGATAGCCGAGGTGCTGATGTGGTGTCTTGATCGGAATAAGGGACGTGTCCCGGGTGTCGATACGCCGGGCTTCACGAAAATGCAGGAGTTGTTGGCTCAGAAACCTCAGTCAGCCGACTACTTTACGCTTGATCAGTTCTGGAAGAAAAAAGTGACGTTACCGTTAACGGAAGAGGAAGTCGCGACAATCGATCGTTGTCTCTACGACATCCCCAACTTCGACAACGAACCACTCCCTCAGATCCGCCACAAATTCTGGCCCCAGCAGGTGGAGACTCACTAACCAGAAGACGTCACGGCTGAATTGTTTGGCTGTTGTTGCGGACCACACTGAATAGGACGTACCGGCGGTCAGAGCGTTCCTTCGCCCTTGAGATACTTCCGGAAACGATCCATCAGATCGGCTCCGAGCGTCCCTCCTTCCGGCTTCTTTGTCGAAGGATCGGCAAAGTGGCCGCGAATCTCTTGGAGACGTTTCTCCGCCTGATCATTCCCTTGCAGACGCTTGGTTTTTTGGAGCGCCGTATCAAACGCTTCAAACGTCAACTCCTGGTAACCGAATGAACGGATGCGTTTGACGGCTTTCATCATCGCCTGATTTCGAAACGTGGTCAAATGGTCGGAATCGATCTCCTTCAATCCCAGCTTGCGGGCTCGCCGTTCAGCGGCTTTTCTGATCCCACTGCGCACGAAGTCCGGGGATGTCTGAAGACGCTTCCAGGCTTCATCGGTCCATCCCACTCGGGCTTGAGGTGCTTCCCACAAGTCCCGCAGAGTCGATGCATCAATACGAGTCAGATTGTTTCCTCTGGCCAAGTCCTCGGTGTCCCGCTTCAACATGTCGGTCACGAAATCCAGTGCGATGGGTGGCGATTCCTTCAGCTTGTCTTGAAGAAGCGCGACCGCTTCTTCCGTCCATTCCATTGGGGGTCCGCCATCCTCATGAAGATCACCTAGTGCTTCAACCTTTTCGAACAACTCGACGTTCACCTCGAGATGCCCTCGCTCTTTTGCGATCTCCTCCGCGATCTGCTTGATCATCGCCCGCATAAACTCAGGTACGGTAGCCAATCGTTCTTTAGCGGCGGCGGTCCACGGGAGACGACCAGCGACCATTTCTTCGACGGCCGACGCCATCCCGCCCTCCCCTCCCATACGCCCCATCATTTGGCCTTTAAACTGTTCGAGGATCTCCTCCGTGATTTCTCCATATCCCAGTTCTCGCGCCTTCTTCTCGGCCAGACGGCGAACCATGCCACGCAAAAAGATAGGCGCTCGCTCCATGCGTTTGAGCGCACCGTCGGTCCAGCGGATTTCCGCGGCAGCAGACTGGGAGAAATCTGACGACGACATAAGGCCCTAACTGAAAAAGACTGTCGCTATTGATTGAGCAATTCTTTCAACTCTTTACCGGCTTTGAAAAACGGCACCCGCTTGGCCGGGACCGCTACGGTCTCTCCGGTCTTTGGGTTCCGTCCTTCCTTCATCCGACGAGCCCGCAGGCGAAAGCTCCCGAAACCACGAATCTCCGTCTTGTCGCCGTTTCTCAGTGAGTCCCGAACACAATCGAAAATCGTGTTGACGACCACTTCTGCCTGTCGCTTGGTCAAAGTGGTGACTTGCTCAGAAACTCGCTCAATGATCTGCGCCTTGGTCATGTCCACTCTCCCTTCGCTTCGATGAAAACCAATACCGGTATCGACACAGTTAAAAGGCCATAAGATATTTCAAGCTCACGCCCGGTTGAACGTCCAGCTTGGGAAACATCATGCTCAGCTTCGAGTCCAAGATTTCACGAAGAGAAAACCGACGTCGCGGCTCAACGACCTTGGGCTCTCCTTCGATTCCAACGACCTCAGCAGCCAATTGAATGGCATCTTCGAGGTCTCCAAGTTCATCGACCAGTTTCGCGTCCTTGGCCTGGCGTCCGGTAAAGATTCGGCCGTCAGCCAACGCTTGAGCCGCCCGAAGTTCCATCGAGCGGCCTTCAGCCACGGCTTCGATAAATTGTTTATGGACGTCGTCCATTACGGTTTGCAGCAAGGCCCTCTCTTCGGCACTCATCTTGCGCAGAGGAGAACCCACATCCTTATATTTTCCACTCTTAATGACGACCCCTTCCACACCGATCTTCTGCAGCAATCCCTCTACATTGGCAGTTTCCATAATGACCCCGATACTGCCGGTGAGTGTCCCGGGATTGGCCACGATTCGATCCGTTGCGGCAGCAATGTAATACCCTCCTGATGCCGCGACGCTTCCCATTGAGGCAATGACGGCCTTGTTGCTTTTGCTTCGAACTCGTTTGACCGCATCATAGATCTCTTGCGACGGGACCACACCGCCCCCGGGGGTATCGATCCGTAGCACGATGGCCTTGATGGACGGGTTTTCGCTGAATCGCTTCAACTCTCCGATCGTCGTTTGCGAATCCAAGATGACGCCTTCGACTCGAATCAATGCAATCCGGTCCTCGCTGGATAAGTCGAGGTCGGGGAAAAACAGATTCATCAGGACCAAGATTCCCACCCCCGCCATGAACAGCAAAAAGACTTTGCGGAACAGGTGGCGTCTTGGAGGGCGTTCGGTCTGTGTCACGTCATCCGCCATTGCACATGACCTGCATGATTATGAATCCTGCCTTCGTTCTAATCTTCCGATTGCGCCCGTTTCCGGCTCTGCTTGGCAGCTCGACCGAGACTTTGGTCCAGCACACCTTGCGTCGAGTGATAGTCATCGACCTGCTTGCGTTCCCAGTCGAGTTGATGGTCACGAAGGCTCAGTGCGATCTTGCGTTCTTCTCGATCGACTTTGATTATCTTCGCCGCGACGTCGTCCTGCAACTTAAACTTTTCTTCAAGCTTCATGGAAGGCTCAAGGCCGGATTCGCTGACATGGATTAACCCTTCGACCCCGCCTTCGAGTTCGATGAAGATCCCAAAATCGGCGACCTTTGTAACTTTGCCGGTCACCGAATCACCAACGTGATACCGCGACGGAATTGCTTCATCCCAGGGGTCGCGAGTCAACTGTTTGTACCCCAGTGAAAGTCGCTCCTTCTCTTTGTCGATGCGTAACACCACAGCTTCCACTTTTTGTCCTTTTTTGAAAAGCTCGGAAGGATGCTTGATGTGTTTCGTCCACGACATGTCTGAAATATGGATCAGGCCGTCGATCCCTTCTTCAAGTCCGACAAAGGCACCGAAATCCGTCAGACTCTTCACCTTACCCTCAATCCGGGTCGCGATCGGATATTTACTTTCGATCATATCCCAGGGATTAGGTGCCGTCTGTTTCATTCCCAAGGAAATCTTGCGGCTTGCCGGATCGATGTTCAACACCGCCGCTTCGACCTGATCACCGACCGACACGACTCTCGACGGATGCCGCACTTCATGTGTCCACGACATTTCTGAAACATGGACCAATCCCTCCACACCCGGCTCAAGCTCCACAAACGCGCCATAATCGGTCAGGCTCACCACCCGGCCACGAACCCTGGTGCCGATCGGATACTTGCCGGCGACATTGGTCCAAGGATCCGCGCTCTTTTGCTTGAGCCCCAGAGAGATCCGGCCGGTTTCACGATCGTATTTCAAGACCGTGACTTCGACCTTGTCTCCCACGGTAAACAGCTCCGATGGGTGCCCGACTCGCCCCCATGACATGTCGGTGATGTGAAGCAACCCATCGATACCACCGAGGTCGATGAAGGATCCGTAGTCGGTGATGTTCTTGACCGTCCCCTGAATCAGTTGACCTTCTTTGAGATTGGCGAGAGTCGTCTGTCGCTTCTTATCCCGTGTTTCTTCCAGTAATACACGACGGGAAACGACGACGTTACCCCGCCTGTGGTTGATCTTGATGATCTTGAGAGGGAAGGTCTTTCCAACGAGCCCATCCAAATCCCGAACAGGATGCAGATCAATCTGCGAGCCGGGCAAGAACGCCTTGACGCCGATATCGACCATCATACCGCCCTTGATGCGTGAGACGATCTTCCCTTCGATGCTCTTTTCTTCCTTGTAGAGTTTCTCAAGTTCTTCCCAAATCTTCATTTTGTCCGCTTTTTCCTTGGAAAGAACCAGATTGCCGTCCGCATCTTCGCATTCTTCAATATAGACTTGGAGCCGATCACCGATCTTGAGATGCTGAAGTTCCTCGGATGAGAACTGATCACTCGGGATCATCCCTTCCGATTTGTAGCCGATATCGACGATGACTTTGTCCTTCGTGAGGGCCACCACACGGCCTTCTGTAATCGTGCCTTCTTCCAGGTTGCGGAACGTTTCTTCGTACAACGCGGCCAAGGCGTTGCGGTCTAACTGCGCGTCGCTGTTGGATACCATACCCATATGAACGTCCTACTCTTCCGACTGTCGTCGGGTGCTGATGGTGAAGTCGCCGGGCTCACTCAGCGTTGTGAGCCCCGGCGGTCGGCCTGTTCGGTGCTTCTGGAGCCGGGTCATCCTTTCCTTTTGGAACGGGAACTTGACCCAAGGCTGCAATCTGTTCGATCACCGTACGGCTGACCTGTTGATAAAACTGTTTGGTTTCCGCCCTTTCTTTCCGAGTTCCTGTTTCAAACGTGATGGGCGCCCCAAATCGAACCGTGACCTGGCACCATCGAGGCCATCGCGCCCCGGTTGGCAGCACGTCGAAGGTGCCTTTCAGATATGCCGGCACGACCGGGCACCCCGTCTGCGACACGATCACTCCAATACCGGCTTTCGGTGGCCTGAGATAACCATCGTGGCTCCGTCCGCCTTCCGGAAAAATGACCACCACCTGGCCGGCTCGAATCAGCTCGATCGCTTTTCCAAATGCCTCTCGGTCGAGACGCCCAAGTCGCACAGGAATCCAGCCCAATGATTGCAAGATCCTGTTCAACACCGGGATCGGAAACAAGTCGTTCCGTCCCAGATACCAGGCCCTTCGACTCATTCCACATCCGAGTAGCGGAATGTCGAGGTAACTGGCATGGTTGGCGGCGATCAGCAAGCCTCCGGTACGAGGAATCTGTCCTTCCACTCGATACCGGAAACACATCCACCCGACAACCCGTGCCAACACCCACAAGCATCCGTAGACGACCCCGCTCACGACCCGGTCGACACAGCCGTGATCATCTGTTCTACCACCTGCTCGGGACTGAGAGCGGAGGTATCAATCGATCTCGCGTCAGCCGCTGGAACCAGTGGGTCGATTGAGCGGGTCCGATCACGCCGATCACGGTCAGACAAATCCCGAGACGTTGTTTCAATCGCCCCTCCGCGTCCCGCAGCCACCAGTTCACGGTGCCGTCTTGCGACTCGTATACTCGTATCTGCGTCCAAGAAAAATTTGAACGGAGCCTTGGGAAAGACTTTTGTGCCGATATCCCGACCTTCCGCAACCACCGAGCCTCGCTGGCCGATTTGACGCTGAATCGGCAGCAGCCATTCGCGAACTGCCGGAATGGCGGATACGATCGAAGCGGCAGCTGTCACGTCAGGCGTACGAAGGTCGCCAGTGACGTCGATGCCATCGACCAAAACCTGCATCGAGCCTCGCTGAAACTGCATATGAATCGAGGTGGTCTGTAGCAGCGTGACCACCTGTTCACGGTCAGTCGGATGTATGTTCGACTGCAAGGTTTTCCACGCGACGGCTCGGTACAACGCCCCAGTATCAAGATAGAGATACCCCAAGCGAGCCGCCAATAACTTGGCCACTGTACTCTTTCCGACTCCAGCCGGTCCATCAATTGCGATAACCACTCAGCGCCTCTCCATTGTCAGACTCACCAACCGCAGCCGTCTGTCTATACAGAACCCGCCAACAGTTGAGCAAGCGAACTTTCGAAATTGGGGAAGGAGGTGTCCACACAACCCGTGTCGGCAATCGACATAGGCTGTTCCGCCGTAAGCCCGCCAATGGCGAGCGACATCGCCACACGATGGTCCCCATGACTCTGGGCATTGCCCGCAGCTTTCAACCGGCCATTCTCTCTGCCTCGGCCCAATCCTTTGATGACCATGCCGTCCGGCCGTTCCTCGATCAGAGCTCCCATCCCCTTCAACTCGCCGCTCATGGTTGCAATACGATCACTTTCTTTGACCCGTAGCTCTTCCGCTCCGGAAATCACCGTGTCCCCATCCGCCACAGCGGCAGCCACGCATAGCACAGGGAATTCATCGATTGTTTTCGGAATGAGTTCAGGGTCAATCGTCACGCCCTTCAGTGGGGCTGACCTCACACGAAGATCCCCCACTGGTTCGCCGGCCTCTTCTCGCTGACCCAGAACCTGAATATCGGCCCCCATCTTTTTCATGACTTCGATCAAGCCGGTTCTGGTCGGATTCATTCCAACATTGCGAATGACGATGTCCGATCCTTGGACAATCGTTGCGCCGACGATGAAGAACGCGGCGGCAGAGAAATCTCCGGGAATGGTAACCTGAATACCTCGCCATCCGACCGCCGGCCGCCCCTGCAAGACCAGGGTCCCCTCGTCTGTCGTGAGAGGAATACCAAAGAACTGAAACATCCGTTCAGTATGATCTCGCGACAGGC
>CAZNBG010000042.1:0-13213 GCA_964570915.1 uncultured Nitrospira sp.
CTTCTACAGGGCGAGCCAGACTCAGTTTGGAACGATCGCAGAGCGGGGCAGGGTTGCTCTTCTCCAGTAGAGGTATGGTCCTGGATATGATGACGAGCGAGGCTGGTCCTGTTTCGCAGGACCTTGCTCGTACCCCCGCCTTCACAGACGGGGAACTTCCACTGGATTTGACCACTACCGGGTTGAAGATCTAAAGTTCTTCTACGCACTTCCGACAGGCAGGCACATGATCTCCGGGCTTATGTTGCTTCCCATGACCCTCAGTCGCCGAGATCTCGTGTGAATACGAGCAGACCATTCGCCGGAATCGTGATGCCAGCGGAGCACGGCAGACCGTGCAGGGGCGGGCCATCGGCTGTGATGCCTCCGTAATTCCCTTTCGCCACTGGATTAAAGTAATTGTCGTAAATATCGCTGTTGAAGACTTCGTTCCAGTGTCCTAGCGAAGGAAACCCGATTTGATAACTGTGATCGGAGTAGGTTTCTTCTCGGAGACTGGCGACCACTACCACGTCACGACCGATCCCTTCAATCCAGCGCTGGAAAGCTATAATCCGATCATCGTTGTGTCTATAAAAGACATTGATGCCGTCGCCGCGCAACGCAGGATGCCGTCTACGCAGCCAGATTAATTCGCGCGTGAAGCGTAAGTGATCTTGTCTATCTTTGTTCGTATTGAGTTCGTCCCATGAGATGAGTGTGTCTTGAAAGAACTTGGGATTATCGCTCCATGGTCTGTATTCCAGAAACTCCTGTCCCATAAATAGCATGGGTACCCCGGTGCCGGTTAGGAGTAGCCCGGTGGCCACGCGCGCACGACTCCGCCTATACCATGGAGGCGTACCGGATTGCTCCGCCATCATGGCGACGCGCCAGGGACTATATTCTCCATGGGCCTTATAAGCGGTGTCATGATTTTCAATGCATGCGATGCGTCGCCACGTTTGGGGAATATCGTTACGCGAAAGGGCACCAGCGACCGTATCCCAACTAATGGTGGCGGTGCTCCCACCTGCCGCCTGGCTAATGACTCCACAAATGGCGGTGCGCAGACCATCGCTCCACACGCTATCGAAGCCAAGCCCGCCTTGGCTCACTCCGTCCACGGCATAAATGGGATTGTCGCGCCAATATTCCGCAATCTCGATGGCATTGGCTTTCACGGAATGTTCAGCCGGCGTGAGATTCCTAAAGAAATCCCAGCCGCCGTTTTCAACGCCTGCCCGAACTTCATCATGACGAAGCCCATCCGCATGATACTCATTCAAGAAGAAGACGGCATTATCAATCAGTACCCCACACACGGGTGCCTGCCAGTAAGCGAAGATTAACCCGTTGGCCCACCCATGATCGGTGAAATACAGACTGCGGTTATTGTCTCCATCTTGCTGCCGGTCAAAAAAGAATAGGCTATAGTCGTCTCCCTCGAATCCGCCAGCGTGGTTATATACGACGTCGAAAATCACCGCGACGCCGTAAATATGGAACAGATCGACCATTATTTTGAGCTGATTGACTTGACCAGCTATATGTTCAGCAGTATACGGCGCCGCCCCGGGAAGCTTCGCCGTTAGCAGGCGGTTCGCTTCTGCGAGGTACTGGTCGAGATCGGGTCCGGGCGGAACGGTGTAGTCTATTTCGGGAGAAAACATATCCGAACCGTTGTACCCTTCGCTCTTTGTGCCGTAGTATTCAGCCACCGGGAGCGGTTCGATGGCGTTGACGCCGAGTTCCACAAGATATTCAAGCTTGTACAGCGTATCCAGGAAGTGGCACGTCTCCTTCATGCGGCGGTCCGTACCATCGTCTTCCGGAGCCCCATAGAAGGTTCCGATGTGAAATTGATAGATCACGAGATCGCTGAACGCCGGTGCCTGGAATCCCTGGTCGTGCCATCGGAAGGTGTTCGGATCGCGCACAACGCAATTGTTCTTGGGCCAACTAGGCTGACGGGTTAGTTCACGCGCGTAGGGATCGCGCTTGAAGCCGGTCCGCCCATTTCCCACGATCCAAAATTTATATTCCGTGCCATCGCCAAGGCCACGAACGAAGCCAGTCCAGTGGCCCGTGGAGGAGTTGCAGATTAGTTCGTCTTTGGCCAGAGGGGTATAGGTATCGCTTGGATTGACGACCAGATAGACGTGGTGTGCGTTCGGCGCCCAAACCCGGAAGGTTACTCCAGACCGGTCCGGCACGATATTGGCCCCCAGTGGCAGAGAATCTGGGTTGATGGCCGGTTCGACTGTCATGAGCTCGTCCATAGGCTTGTCAACCTGTTTACACTCATGCAGCCACTGAAGCAAGGGGGAGCTGTCCTGTTCTCCCTGTCCGCTGGCCATCTGCCGAGATGTCATAACGATACATAGACGTTGCAAAATGCAGACGGCAGTCAACCCAGGATGGGGCTCATCGAAAGAATTAATCGGCGGGTATCAGCCCCTGCTCGATCAAGCTCTTGCCTGCAGCGACGACGGCTTCTCTTGCTGGCCGGAAAACAATGCCAGTTAAGGCCGTGACATACGCAGAATCAGCAATTGGGTGTAAATCCAGATCCGCCAGGAGTGTTCGAATCGTCGGATCAAATTTCGCCATTAACTTCACTGCGAAACTGGGCAAGTTCAAACGAGGAATACGTTTGCCATGAAGACCTAGCTCTGCACGCATAATTTCAGCTATTTCTCTCATTGAGAGCGTGTCTGAGGCGGCGAGCAGACGCCGCCCACCGACCTCGGAATTGGTCATGGCTTGCACATGAAGCTCCGATAAATCGCGAATATCGACGATTGGATACGCGGTCGAAGGCAGCGCCGGATATGCTCGCTTTACGATAAGCTCCAGCATAACGAGGGATGCGCTGATATTGCAATCAATGGCAGGTCCCATGACCATTCCAGGATTAATAACTGTAAGGCTATTTGTCTTCTTTACTGCTTCCGCAAAATCCCAAGCCGCACGTTCAGCACGTACTTTAGAAACTGTATAAGCAGAAAGTACAGGCAACTCAGGATCCGTCCAGTCACATTCCCTCACGGTAAAATGCTTCACCCGTTTATCTCTGTACACCATGGTGTCGAGTGAGGACGTCAGGACGATTCGTTCGACGCCGGCTTCGTTGGCCGCCTTCATGACGCGCAAGGTTCCATCTCGAGCGATCGGGACGAGCGCTTCGCGATGCGTAGGACTTTCTAGGGGAACTGGTGAGGCAATATGTTGAACAAATCTGCAAGAATCCACCGCAGCATCCCAGCCGGAACTTTGAGTCAGATCCGCCACCATACAGGTAAGTCGAGACACCTCTCCACCAGCGCGGGCGATTGATTCTCTCACAGTTGTTTCTATTTCTTTATGTCGAACTGTGCCACGCACAGAGTACCCAGCTTTTAAAAGCCTTACGGCGACCTGTTTCGCGATAAAGCCATTGATGCCCGTCACAAGTACCTGATCGTTCATTGTACATGTTCCATTCTCTTCGAATGTTTCAAAACTCTTTGCAAGATGTGAGTACTGCAATGGTTATGCGATTCAAACCTATCCCAAAATTGTTGACGGAGCATAAGTGATCAATGCGAGTTGCATAAAACCTTGCACATGTGAGGCAGTATACTCCCAGCGGATCAGAAGCCCCGCTTCCAGTGCCACCGACAACGAACCGCCCGATGAGTCAGACACGTTCGTATCGCGCAGACAGCGGACATTACTGCGCGTAGCGGTCCAACGCGATCAGATTGATACCGTCCTGTTTAAGGTCATCATGAAGTCCATCACCATCCATAAGCACGATCGTCCATCAGGTACTCCGACCAGGCCTGGAATATAAAGTGCTAATTCGCACTGCTCGCTCATGCTGCATCCGCACGAATCATCATGCCATGCGGGCAACGCCGCACTTCCTACAAGTTCTGATGTTAAAGCCTCATCGCACAATAATATCGATTCACATTTGTCCTGGCGCAGTGCGATGAGAATCTCGATTGTGGTACAAAACGTGCTTATTTTTCGCGCTCATCTTCAATTAAACTTGTAAGCCCAGACACTATCACGTTTGCCTTCGACGACTCGATCAGTTCAGAAACACTGAACCATGGTCGATATCGGTTGGCTGGCAGCGCGAGACTGCGCTTGATTTGCGTTGATCAGAATTCGGAATGGCCAGACCCGTGGACCTCACCAATGTCGCCTTTATACATCGTCTGTAGTATAGTGAAAGCTATTAAGGGAATTGTTCATTGCGGGTTATACCGAAGTCCGTGGAAGGTCTCAATGGAACACTTCCCACAGGTTTACCACAGAGTTCGCTCCTGATCGCAGCCTCTTGGCAGTATGTGTAGAACAGGAACACGATGAATAGCGAGACGGACCTTTTTGCCAAATGTCAGACGTTTAAAGATGCGAAACGTGTTCAAGCTGCCGGGGTGTATCCATTCTTTAGACCGATTGAGGCAACTTGTGGATCTGGGGTCATCAGCCATGGCCGACGGCGGGTGATGATCGGATCAAATAATTATTTGGGGCTGACACATCACCCGCGTGTACTTGCCGCAGCCAAATCCGCGATTGATCATTATGGAACGGGCTGCACAGGGTCGCGTTTTCTCAACGGCAATCTCGTTCTTCATGAACAGCTTGAGCGAGAGCTTGCCAGTTTTCTCGGCAGGGAGGCGTGTTTGGTGTTTTCAACGGGGTTTGCTGCCAATATGGGAAGTATTTCCTGCCTCGTCGGCCGCAAGGATGTCATTTATTGCGATCGTGAAAACCACGCCTCTATCGTGGATAGCACTCAGTTGGCGATCAGCGACACAATTAAATTTCGCCATAATGATATGGCGGATTTAGAACGTCTGCTGATCAGTACTCGCGAAAAATATCAGGGCGCATTAATTGTCGCCGATGGCGTCTTCTCCATGTCCGGCGATATCTTCAAACTTCCAGAAGCGGTCGCGTTGGCGAAAAAGTACCAATGTCGATTGTATATTGATGACGCTCATGCTTTGGGAGTCATGGGGCCCAAAGGCCAGGGCACCGAGTCTCACTTCAACATGCTGGGCGCAGCCGATCTGGTGATGGGAACCTTTTCCAAGTCGTTTGCCTCGATCGGAGGTTATGCCGCTGGCTCCGCGGAAGTCATTCATTATATCAAGCACAAAGCTCGCTCGTTCATCTTCAGCGCTGCCATGCCTCCTGCAGCGGCGGCCACGGCTTTGGAATGTCTCAGGATCGTGCAGGAAGATACATCTCAGCACGCTCGTCTTTGGAATAATGCCCGGAGGATGAATCAGGAATTATGCCAAATGGGTTATGACACACTGAATAGTCGTACTCCCATCATCCCTCTCGTTATTGGGAACGATGATACGGCCTTTCAATTTGCGCAGAATCTTTATGACTGGGGCGTTTTTGCCACTCCGGTAGTGCGTCCTGCAGTGCAAGAGGGCGGTGCGTTAATTCGGACAAGTTATATGGCGACCCACACGGATGAAGATCTGGAATATGCGCTCAATACACTTCATCTATTGGGCAAGAACTTTAGAATCATCGGCAAGCCTAGTGGACTATTCGCCGAGTCTTCCAAAAACTCTACGCTAAGAACATAAAACTGCACTGCCCCGCGTAACATGTGGACCGGCAGCGAAGTCAGCCAAGGACGGTAAAGCCTCTGAATGTATTCAAGACCCATCGCGCAGAAGAGGACGCAGATCTCTACCAGAACAATGGAGTACGGGCATCCGGCATTCCGGTATACCACGCGGGCGCGCGAAAAAGAGGGAATTCCTTGAGGAATTGTAGCGACCATGTTCGACGATCTGTCCACAAATTAAGTGGGATTGAGCAACACATATAGAAAGTTGGTGCGTATGCGAGAGCTCGTGATGAAACCGGAAGGCGTGACTGCCCACGCGGCATATGGAGAAGCCCATTCGTGCCCGACAGGAGGTAAAGAGCGGACGGCACGTATTGCCCTGATCAACCCGCGATTTAATATATCCTTCTGGGGGCACGATCATGTGATGCCCATCGTTGGGAAACGCGCGAACACGCCGGTCGCCGCGCTTCCGTTGCTCGCTGCACTGACTCCGCAAGCGCACGCGGTGACATTGATTGATGAAAACGTGGAGTCTCTTGACTATGAGGCACTCGCACGTATGGACATTGTTGGCGTGACGGGGATGAGCGTGCAGCGGGCGCGTATGAAAGAGATTCTGCGCGAGTTGAAGAAGCATGGCTGCTTTACGGTGGTCGGTGGCCCCTGGGTTACCGTTCAAGAAGACTACTTCGGCGAGCTGGCCGATGTCATTTTTGTGGGTGAGGCTGAAACCACCTGGCCTGCCTTCTTGAAGGGCTGGCAGGCACATCAGTGGGACCGGCGTTATGAGCAACAGGCGAAATCAGATATGACCCAAGTGCCGACGCCACGCTTCGACCTGTTACAAATGGATAAATACCTCTATGCGAGTCTTCAGATCTCTCGAGGATGTCCCTTTACCTGCGAATTTTGTGACATTATTGTCACCTTTGGGCGGCTCCCTCGGCTTAAAACGAGCGCGCAAGTTCTCGCGGAACTGGAGAGCTTGCGCCGGGTGAACGTGGACCAGGTGTTCATTGTCGATGACAACCTCATCGGGAATAAACACGCCATCAAGGGCGTGCTCCGAGACGTCATTCAGTATCAAGAGCGCCACAGCTACCCATTTACCTTCTTTACAGAAGCGACGCTCGATCTTGCGGAAGACGACGAATTGATGAGGCTCATGGCCAAGGCTAATATCGAGGCGATCTTCATCGGTATCGAAACCCCCAACGAGGACGCACTTAAGGAGACGAAAAAGCACCAGAATGTCAGGCCCAACGCGGGAACCATGCTGGAGCGCATCAGAAAAATTCAGCGTGCGGGCCTTGAGGTCACGTGCGGGATGATCATGGGATTCGATCATGATGATGCCGGAATTTTTCAGGCGCAGCGCCAGTTTATTGCAGACGCGCATATTCCCCATGCAATGGTCGGGATGCTCAACGCCATTCCCAAAACACCTTTGCACGACCGGCTCAGGAAAGAAGGACGTCTCGATCCGGCCGATGAATCGGAGTTTGGCACCAACGTGATCCCCCTGAACCTGAGCCGCGCCGAACTACGGAATGGTTATATCGATGTCATGCACGAAATCTATGAGCCCACGGCATTTTTCGAACGGCTCGAGGCGCTGAATTTCGAAGGCCATCTGACCCATGGACAACTGGGCATCGACCAACATGGCATACGGCATCCATGGATGCGCATGAAGCACGGAACAGTGCAAACTGTGATTGCCATCGTGCTCGCGTACAGACTATTCAGCCGTGTGAAAGAAAAGGGGTTGCGCCTCGAGTATGTTCGCCGGGTGTGGCGTGCCTTGACAGCAGGTGTTGGACCAAGATTTATGACCAACTACCTCTATAACTGTGCGATGCACTACCATTACTATAAGCTTGCACAAGGTTTGCGTGCCGGGCGACTGGCCAACACATTCTAACTGCAGGACTAGGCCTATTCATCTGCGATAGATCGCGTCGACGCAACACATCATTCCTATCCTGCGATACACCCGCGGTCCAGCTCCGCCAGCAATGCCACCATGTGCAGAATGGCTTTCCCGAGCCGGTGGGTAGTGTCTATCTGCTCGGTCCAGCTCTGAAATTGTACGCCTCTGTTAGCGGAGTTCTTCAATCCTAGAACAGAAAATAAGCACCGATACCGAACGATTCGGTCTTCTGTGAATAGAAGAATTGCCCATACGGAGTATATCCATGATAGAAGTTGAAAAGAATTCTGAAGCGTTTAGAAGACCCGGGCCGAGACATATCAAAACCCATGAGCAGGTTGGTATTGATGTGCCAATCCTGCTGCTCAACGGATTTAAAATCTGCAGTCAGGAAGGGCGTAAAACGGATAGGAGTCGAGAGCAGACCAAAGGCGTAACCTTGCCAAAATGGGGTTGGTGTCCGCGCTTCGAATCCCCATTGTCCTGTCAAGCGGTCGATCGTGGACGGTTGCCGGTTTATCATCACCGCTCCCCCTCCATACAGGCGAAGCCATTTCTGGAAGTCATAGGACACGATCATGTCGACTTCTTCAAACTGGAGACCGATCGACTGAAAGCCTGGATGCGCTCCCAGGAACTCATCCCCGAGGTGACTGCTCTGGTGATAAAAGCGAAGCCGGGCTGACCAGTTGTCGTGACGCCAGTTAGCGGTATGCCTACGTTGAAGTCGATATTGATAAGCGCGGCATTCGCGGTACCCAAGTCAAATTGCGAGAAAATGCCGGTCAGCAGCTGATCTGCCAGCCGTTACAGCCCTTGCGTCTGGTATAAACCCCAAAATTCTCCCCAATACCGACCGCGCCGATATTCGTACTGGTCCGTTCAAGGCGGGACTGTGTGGATTGCCACATCGCAAAGAACTGCGGCTGTTTCGGGTCGGCCAAGAGAGGACGAAAGACATCGTCCGACGGAAAAGTTTCACTAGTCGTTCCACCTTCCGAGAGCTCTGAGACTGGCTGGGTGCGACAATCTACTACCTCGTTTGGGGTCGCATCATCCGGCTTCCTATTTTCGCCGGCATAAGCCGTTCCTCCCAACAGATACGTGATGGCGATAAGCGCGACAGCGCCCCGAAGGATTCGCCAGGACGACTCGGTGGGCCGGGCGTGGAGGGTTTGGTGGGGGAGGTGGAGGAATGTCGTCTTACTAAAATACAAAGGAATCGAGTGCTCGCGGCATCTCTTGGCAGATCCCGCGAGCGGCTTTGAACCTGCTTAGGTTACTGCATTGACCTGGCTCGTGTCACCGGTCGATGAGCGTGTAGAATCAGATCCGGGCGATTGCTGGTATTGCGCTATCAAGTCGTTGGCGATGGCATGGGCCAGCCGGTCAAGGAACGAGCCTTCGTTCCCCTGAGAGTCGGTGGGGGCATTCGACTCCGACGAGGCGTCGCTGCCGGCTGGCTGTTGAAGATCCGGCACAATCGATTTCGCAAGCTGATCCATGAAGGACCCGTCATCTTGATTCAGGCCTTGCTCGTCACCGTGATGGTGGTGATGAGTATGATGCGCTCGTAATGTGCTGAGGTCCGGCAGTTGCGACGGATCCGATAATGGCTCCGTCTGATCGGCATTCAATTCCACTGCCTGCTGTGAAATGGACGCAGTGTCACTCATGGACTGCGCACCGCAGGAGGCGTTACATGACTGATTGCTACTGACAGATCCAGCTGATGAGAGATAACTCTGCAGCCACTGCAACATGGGCGAGGTACCAACCGATGAAACAGACATAGAACCTCCCCGGTTCCCAGTGACCTCGCAATCCATGCGTGGCCCTACTGATCTGATAGCCAGGCAGTTCGCTCCATGAGCTGCCTCCAGAGATCTCTCGGTCATCTATCGACTGTAGCAGCAACCAGCAAAGAACGTGCTAGTCCGGAACATATTGTCCTGCGGGAGTTTAGGCTTACCACGCCAATAGGTGGGCACCGATTCGTCAAGAATTGCCGCATCGTCGGTTATTTGTGCCTAGAGCCGAGGCCATTGGCATCTATGAGTACGTTCTCTTTATAGACGGTCCTCGAAGAACACCTCCTCCGAGCGATGTTACAAGAGGCAACAGACTCTTGGATGTCACTGTCCCGTAATTCCACAAACTTCTGTTCCTCAGCGCTCATGCCGCGCCTTCCCGGCCTTCCGCTGATGAAGAACTTATTTCCGATTTGAATGGGCGGCTCGCATGAAATGTCACCGCTCGGCGGGCCGAGATCAATATCATTTCACCTGTTTTAGGATTCCGGCCTGGGCGCGCGCGCTTATTTCGGACTGTAAACCTACCAAAGCCGGAAATAATGATCGGTTCACCGGCCTGAAGGGTGGTCTTGAGGAGTCTCAGAATCCATTCCAGCACCCTCGCTGCTTCTTCCCTCGAGATCCCTGCTTGCTGCCGAATTCGCATGGCAATATTCGCCTTTTGCATTCCCTATTGCATCCCTTTTGGCCGCAGCCCTTTCTATTTCAGATCCTGAATCTTCCTCATTCGGTCTGTCAGTGTTGGGAAGGCCCACAAAGATGACGAAGCGAGTGGACTTCCATCTGGTGAACGAGAGCCTCGTCGTGAGGCCGGAGTGGAGGACAACGGCAGCTCATTCGCTCGCACGTCGGCGGATGCGGCGGCTTCATGCAGTTGGTGAATGAGTAGCCGCATCTGCTTCACAAACTCGTTCATCGGCCCCGGCTCTTTTTTCAACACCAATTCCGCCTCACGTGCTCTAGGGGTGGCCATGGCATGAAGCTCTCGCGCTTTCTCATGCCAGTACAACATGTGGTCTACCTCTCGCATCTGCAATGTCGTCTGCATCGCGACCGAACCAGATCACGATATGTCTCATCACCTGTTCGAAATCGGCTAAAAATGCCAGCCGAGGCCGCCTACTGCGAATTGCGACTGGTAAGTCCCACTTACCGCCCCGGAGAGTGATCCAATGGGGAAGTTGTTAACATCGAAATCGACTTGGTTGTACTTCCATTCCGCGAAGACCGCCAAGTGCTTCGTCATTCTCCAGCGTAATCCGGCCTTTGCGATGAGACCCATGTTCGCATTGCTGTTTGCCGTTATGTTACTCGCGGCGTCATGGAGGTGGAGAAAGTACACCCCCAATCCAACCCCCCCATACGGCTCCAGGGAACCAATTTGGTAACGGACCATAATAGTGACGGGGGCCCAGGTAGTGACTCGGACATCTTTGCCAGAGGTAACCTGGACGGAGGTGGGATTTACAGAACCAATCCCGAAACTCTGCTGGTTCACATGCTGGGTCGATGAGTATGCCTCCATCTCGAATCCCAACCATTGCCATGCGGGATCGTCGATATAGTACCCGACCTTGCCTCCGTACAGGGGCGAAGTGTGAAGAGTGAGATTTTCGATACTATTGTTTGCGCCAGGACTTGATTCGTTAAGTTTATGAAAGCCACCTCCAAAGGTGCCTCCCCCCTGTCCCGCCACATACCATTCAGCCTGAGCAGGGCGACTGACGCACAGGAACACGAACATCGCAACCGTAAGAAAACAGCAACCGATGACGGAGCACTGTCTACCCATGTCGCACCGTTCTTTCTCCGGCTGTTCCACCGGTGAGTCTCGCCACCTAAGTCGAGAACAGGTGTCGAGACGGGCACTGTTGACGGCACGGGACCAATCGTTGTTGTACAGGCCCCCAACAAGCACACAGCACAGCTTGTAAACAACCCGTTGCTGTGTATGGGTGAATCTCCTTTCTGCGCTCGATCGGAGCAGGCTTCCATTGACAATCGTAGTCATTCGACCAATTCGATTTCAAAAACCTGTTGTCAGGAGGTACGTCGGGTGTCGCCATCAGCGGTCCCCTGTTTCTTCTGGGTAATCCCGGCACCGCGTAGTGCATGCGCAATGCCGGGTCATGCATACGAAGGGCGCGATCGCGCACGATGGAAGAGAGTGCTGAGAAATGAAAGAGTTGAATGGGCTAAACGATCACTGATTCGAAGGTTTCAAAACTCTGTGCAAGATGTGAATAGGCCAGTGATCATGCGACTCAAACCAATCCCAATCCCAACATTCTTGGAGTAGCATAAGTGATCAATGCGAGTTGCATAAAACCTTGGACGCGTGAGTCAGGGACTCCGACCGAGTCTCTAACGCAAAGTGCTAATTCGCACTCCTCGCTCATGCCGCATGCGCACGGATCGTCACACCATGCGAGGCAACGTCGCACTTCCTACAAGTTCTAATTTTAAAGCATCATCGCACAATAATATCGATCTACATTTGTCCTAGCGTAGTGCGATAAGAATCTCGATCATGGCACATAATGTGCTCGCAGGCCTTGTTCTGATCTTCCATTGAGTTCGTCAGCCCAGACACTATCACGTTTGCCTTCGACGACTCGATCAGTTCAGAAAAACCGAACCATGGTCGATACCGGTTGGCCAGGAGCGCGAAACCTCGCTTGGTTTGCGTTGATCAGAAGTCGAAAAGGCCAGACCTTGGACTTCACCGAATGTCGCCGTTAGAGTAAAGTGCGTGGAAGGTCTCAATGGAACACTTCCCACAGGTTGACCAAAGTTCTCGTTTCTGATCGCAGCCTCTTGGCAGTATGTGTAGGAGAGGTAATCAGCCGGCAAGCGGAGCGGAGTAGTCGCCGATTCTGCAACACTCTACGCTAAGAATATAGAACTTTTTGAAATGGCAGGGTTTTCAAGTAACTTATGGCATCACACTGTCAGGTTGCCGTCGTCGTTCTCGGATTACTACTTGAATTGATTGGTCTTATGAGTGGACAGGCAATCGCAGAATCACCAATGGAAGGTGACCTGCAACATCAACTGCACGTGCTCCTTAGCCAGAAACATGAACGCTCGTCAGATCCTGAGTTTCTCGTTCGCCTGGCCGACGTGCATTTGGACCTCGGAGACGACATCTCAATGGAGTTATCCAAACGTAGGGATGCGTATGAGGAAGGTGCAAAGTGTGCCCGTCGAGCCATCGAGCTCCTGGAACAGAGTGCAGATGCTCATTATCTCTATGCGGCCAACCTTGGAAGCGCTGCACAACTCAAGGGCACAGTGGCATCCGCGCTAACGATTCAAGATTTGAAACGCCACGTCACGCGGGCCTTGGAACTGAATCCACATCACGCCCCTGCCTTACACATGATGGGGATGATGCTGGAGGAGCTGCCGTGGTTTTTAGGCGGCGATGCGGATGACGCGCTCGGGTATCTTCGGAGGGCAGTTGCTTCCGACCCAGGATATTCCCATGCACGCCTTGATCTGGCGAAAGCCTACATCAAGCGTAAGGATACCAGTGCTGCCCAACGAGAACTCGATGCTATCTTGCAACACGCTCTTCCATCCGATGCATCCGTGAATGACCGGCGCCAGCGAGAAGAGGCGCTGAAGCTGAAGAATGCGCTGAAGGCTTCTTAGCACGACAGGTACGCGGTGATTGTATACCACTTTGCGCTTCCGCCTTCGGTGTTATGAGGTGCATGTTCATATGTGGCCACATCGTCTAAATCTGTTTGAGATCTTCAAAGCCACGACTCTCGGTATCCTGGCTGTCCTACTGTTCTCCGTTGGCAGCGCGACCCGTCCTACTACCATTGGCGCGTATCTGTCGTTCCCCGCCATTATGGTCCTTCAAGGAGTCGAGAA
>CAZNBG010000043.1:0-1939 GCA_964570915.1 uncultured Nitrospira sp.
TGCTCAATTGAATGAAAGACTGCCCCGACGTCAGTCGCCATCGTATGTGGCAGATCGGCGGTTCCCATCTTTCTATCCTGCTCCGTGACTCCGGGAAATGCATGACACACATGGTAACCTTCGGCGAGCGCGACAGTCGTCATCCATCCATCTAAGCTGATGCGGGTTGCCTCTTGTGACCAGAAGGGGCTCTTAACCAACTCTCTTGCCAGACGACCGGAAAGCCCGTAGGCGCCGCCACTGGGATACCGCAGCTGCTTTCCATACAGGGCCCGCGATATCGGATAGAGCAGATTGCTCACCAATGTACCTTCATACTGATGCCGCCGGAAAAGCGGAACGACGTAATCCATATCGTCGCTGTAGATAGGACGACATAGCAACTCAATCCACTGAGGAGTCAATGAGCGCAGATTGCCTTCGAGAATAAGGCACGCTTTCGCATTGAGCGACTGCGCAGTCTCACACAGACGACGGATATCGTCCGCCCATTCAGATAGACCGGTATCCGGCCGAATACTTGTATAATGTCCCGTTGGACGTGGAACGCTTCGGAACGCGACCTGGCCAGTGGCAAGCCGCTCGACAATTTCACGTGTGCCGTCTTGGGATCCGCCGTCGTAATTCACGATTATCGCCGAGGCGCCGGAGAAGGATCGCTGCAGCCCCTCGATAATGCTCTTTGTCACTTGCTCGATCGTTCCGATATTGTTCATCGTCAAAAGGCCCACGACGACATCGGTAGTGACAGCCTGTTCGGAGAGAGACTCTCCTGGTTCATCTATGACTGATTGGTCGGCCATCCTCACAGATTGATCATCGTCGTGAAGCCCCGCTCTGATGTCGAGGTCCGAGGCGCATGACAGCAATAAGAATCGGCTACCTGTTGATGCGTAGGTCTAACATCTTCATCAGTAGTCATGTTCAACATCTAAACGTTAGTGATCACTGCTGTGGCATGATCTTAAGCAATGTAAGGAAATCGACCAATTGTCTGGTGATGAGAAAATTGCGGCGCACGTGCTCGCGCCCCGCTGCCCCCATGCGTGCGATCAGTCCCGGATTATTCAATAAATGCTGCAAGCGGAATCCAGCCCCTTCGGCGGAATGGACGACATATCCCGTCACCTCATCAATGATTTGCGCCGCGATCCCTTCGGCGTTTCCTCCTATGACTGGCTTGCCTTTCCACATAGCTTCAGAGACCGTCACTCCGAATCCTTCTCTGATGGACTTCTGTAGCACTACGGTCGCTGTGCGTTGCAATGCGTTGATCTCAAGATCCGCCTCCGGCGGTAACTGCACCAGATGAATATCAGGATCTCGTCCGGCTGCCTCACGCACTTCTGCTAGGACTCTTTCCCCCTCCGGGTCATGCATGACGCCTGACCCAGCCAGCACTAAGCTGCTATCGTGATGTTTCTTCACAAGACGATACGCCTGGATGGCGCCGAGCGGATCCTTGAACCGCTCAAACTTTGCCACCTGTAAGATGATCGGTTTGGTTCGCGGGATGCCCAGTCGATCTATGATCTGATTAATTTCAGACCTGGACATCTCACGATTCTTCGGGCTCAGCGGATCGATTGAGGGATATACGATAAACTTCGGAATTGGCAGCCGTTGCGCAAATCCCGACAATGAAAAAATGGCCGCATCGTACTTTAATGCATACCGTCGCAAGAATGTCCACGCGCGCCGTTGTGGCTGAGAGAGATCGAGATGACACCGCCACACCCACGACCCTCTAGCCCGAAACTCGACCATTCCTGCCGGTTGATGATCATGGATCATGACCATGTCCGCTTCCAGATTCAGCGCCTTTGCGTTCTGTTCATTGATCTCGCGAAAGGTCTGGTACATGTCCTGCGTGATCTTTTCGTCTCGTCCTTGCAAGGCATCGGTGAGTCGTTTCACGACCGTAAAGAACTCCTGCGTC
>CAZNBG010000043.1:1949-12972 GCA_964570915.1 uncultured Nitrospira sp.
CGGATGGTTCGATTCCGATATCGGTGGAGTTTTCATCATCGGCACCAAGCGCCGTAAGAACTCAGCCGCCCCTCCACCATAGCGGACTGCGCTGGCATGCACGACGCTTCGCCCCTTGACTAGATCGCTTAGCCTATACAGGAAATCGACCGTTCCCTTCGGCGACACCTCCCGGTATTCATCGAGCGCGGTGGTCATGGCGTATGCTTCCTCCACAATCTATGCTTGCACACTGGTATCAAATCGCACTCCATTCGATGTTATATGTGCTGTCCCAAGCTTGGACGGCTGGCAAGCGGAACCAATAGAAACCGTACGGACCAAGGCTCAACACATAGGGATGGTCCCCGATCTGCGGAAATCGTGAATCGCCGAATAATTCGACAGGAACGATACCTTTGAACCGTGCCAGATTCAGCTCCACGGCCTGCGACGACTCCGCCAAATTATGGACCAGCAGCACGGTCTCCTCTTCATAGGTCCGCAGATAAGCCAGGATCTTTTCGTTTGATGGCGCCAAGAATTCCAACGAGCCTCGCCCGAAGACTTTCCCCTTCTTGCGGATCGCGATCATACGGCGCATCCAATGGAGTAACGAATGCGGCGTCTGCTTTTGCGTTTCCACATTAATTGATTGGTAGCCGTAGACGGGATCGGTGACCAAGGGAAGAAACAACTTTGCGGGATCCGATTTTGAGAAGCCAGCGTTCCGGTCCGCCGTCCAATGCATCGGCGTGCGCACGCCATTGCGATCGCCCAAATGGATATTATCGCCCATGCCGATCTCATCGCCGTAGTAGATGATCGGCGTGCCAGGTAAGGTAAATACGATGCTGTTGAGTAGCTCTATCTTACGCCGGTCATTCTCAAGCAACGGCGCGAGGCGGCGCGAGATGCCGATATTGCGGCGCGCCTGTGGATCGCGGGCATAGGCGTAATACATATAGTCCCGCTCTTCTCCCGTGCACATTTCCAACGTCAATTCGTCGTGATTTCTGAGGAAGAGGCACCATTGGCAACTCGATGGAATCGGGGGCGTATGCTTGAACATATCGACAATGGGGTGCCGGTCCTCACTGCCCAATCCCATGAATAAGCGCGGCATGAGTGGAAAATGAAAGGCCATGTGGAATTCATCGCCGCTGCCGAAATACGGTCGCACATCGCTCGGCCACTGATTGGCTTCAGCCAAGAGGATTCTGGTGCTGTATCGGTCGTCGATCCGTTTTCGGATCTCCTTCAAGTACGTATGGGTTTCGGATAGGTTTTCGCAAATTGTGCCTTCGCGTTCAAAGAGGTAGGGCACCGCATCGCAGCGAAACCCATCGAGCCCCTGATCTAGCCAGAACTCCATGACCTCCAACATCGCTTGCTTGACCGCCGGATTGTCATAGTTGAGGTCCGGTTGATGGCTGAAGAACCGATGCCAATAATACGCCTGTGCCTCGGGATCCCACGTCCAGTTTGATTTCTCCGTATCCACAAAGATAATGCGTGCTTTTGTATATTTCTGATCTGTCTCGCTCCAGACATAGTACTCGTGTGTCGGAGCCTGCCGTGACCGGCGGGCTGCCTGAAACCACGCATGCTGATCGGAAGTGTGATTCAATACCAGATCGGCAATGACACGCATGCCGCGCTGATGTGCCACATCGAGCAGCCGCCGGAACTCCTCTGTGGAACCATAGGAAGGCGCAATGGAGGTGAAATCCGCCACATCATAGCCATCGTCCCGCAATGGCGATGGGAAAAACGGCAGCAGCCAGAGACAATCCACGCCCAGCCACACGAGATAGTCGAGTTTCTCGATCAGGCCAGTGAAATCCCCGATGCCGTCGTCATTACTGTCGTAAAATGCGCGCACGTGAAGCTCGTAGAACACGGCGTCTTTGTACCAAAGGGGATCCTGGTTCAGCATCTGGTCCCTTCAGATTCCCGCCAGGAATTCGTCACACGTCCTGATGAGGCTCGACCGCAGACGCTCGAGGCTTCCTAAATACGGGTTGATGGAGCGAATGCGATCCGCCAATTCATGCATGTCCAGACCCGATCTGATCCAGGCAGAGAAGTCACTTTCTTCGCGACCCAACCGAAAATGTGCTTCAAACATGTGAAAATAGATCGCGCTGACATCGACTTCAGCCACCGCCTGTCGAAATTCCACCAAGGACCTCGCTTCCAGGCCGATCGGTACCTCTAGAATTCGGGAGCGTTTGAAATGAAAGGGCTCGCCGAATACCACGCGGGGAATAACGGACATCCGAGACAAATGATCATCAATGATCGAAATGATCTCTTCCCGCAAGTCCTCCAGGTTGGGATAATCGAATGGATCGACCACGGCGAGCCGTTCGCCCAGCACATGATCGCCGACCTGCATCACGACCCATTGAGCAAAATCATTCGGGTAGGCACGCTCAATAAAACGATGCCGTAGAAAATAAGTATGTGTATGAAAGTGAATGGAATCTAACGGAACCTCTTCTATTAGCTCAGCCAAGCCTTTCTCGTCCTCTGCTTGCTGGCCGAGGATTTCCTGCAGCTCGCTGCACCCAATGAATGTAAACGTTGATTGGGCGACTTGATGCACGGCCTGATGAGTCATATTGTTCAGGTCTTTGTCAGGCTGGTTCATCTATGGATCAATAAAATAATACACATGACCAATAGTTTGGCCGACTATGGACTGTTGAATATTCTGGAGGCGTACCCCTTTCTTCCCATGAAGCTAGGAACTTAAGTGGCTTTGGTTTGCCACAACGTACCATCTTAGTTTCAAGCTCACTCTACGGCATAACAGTCCCTTCTACGATTCACGAGCCTCATACACGATCGACCGTGTCGCGGTTAACGTCTTCATTTGGTAATGGGAAAGGCCCCTCTAGAGACACTAACTGGAAAAGTAGATCCTTGGAACCTAGAGATATCACTAGGGCGAGACACACGTGCCTGTATGGTCGTCGTTCCCTTTTCACTTGTCATATTCACACCTTCTGTATCTCACGCCCCACCAACCAGGGAAGTTACGAGGACCTAAAGGGTGCCAAACAGTTGATCATACAATGTAGACAATACGCTCCTGTGCCCCCACGGAGAGCACGTTGCGAGGGCTGTTCCCATTGAGTGCCCGATGAGTTCGGACCAAGACGAACTTCAACCAAAAATTCAGATTATTCGAGAGTGCCTTGCCCAGCGGTTCCATGATGTGCGGCTCCACAACATGAGAGAAGAGTGTTTTGTCTTTAACGATGCCGCGCACTCTTTCCAGCTTGGATTCTTTCGTCCCGCCCTTAAAGGCTTTACATGGACTAGACTCAGAATGTTTATGGAAACCGACGTCATCCCGATGATCGTTCAGAACCCAGATATGCAAACGTTTTTAGCGGCCGATGGTTTCAGCATTAGAAACAAAGTTTGAACATGATCCTCATGTCCGCTTCTCTGCATACAACATCGATCCGTAGCGCAAAGGCACGAGCGAGGAAAGTTTATGGCTGGTGATCGAACCGGACCATCAACAACCACGACTATAAGCGGGTGCCAGATCGTGGTGACGCCGGTCCAACCAAAGGACAGGATGCGGAGATGTCACTACTTTATCGTTGAACTGGGAAAGACACAGATGGGGTCCAGCGAAGGATACTCGGAGAGCAGATGGAGCTCCTAACCCATTGAATGTATGGTGCGCCCGGCAGGAATTGAACCTGCGACCTACGGGTTCGAAGCCCGGCGCTCTATCCAACTGAGCTACGGGCGCAACGATGTACATGAATCATGTTACGGCGAGGCTTGTCAAGATAAGGTTGCCTGAGGTGCCTACAGTCGGGCCAGAATCTCATCGACAACTTGCGTGAGAGATCGTCCATCCGTCTCAATGACATGATCGGCAGCAACCTGATACTTCGGGATCCGTTCGCGAAGGACATCCTGAATCTCATCGACAAAAGACTTGGCTCCGGTCAAGGAGGGACGCTGTGTATCACGACTGATCCGCCCAGTTATCGTCTCGACCGAGGCAGTCAACCAGAACAATGTTCCCGTCTTTTTTAATAGCTCCACGTTTTGCGGTCGAAGGATGATTCCTCCTCCGGTGTCGATGATGAGCCTATCTCTGGCCCCCAACTTCTGACAGACTTGCGATTCGAGGTCGCGAAAGTAATCCCACCCATGCTGCTCCACAATCTCTGGGATGGTTTGTCCCGCCGATTTCACGATCTCTGTGTCAGTGGACAGGAGACTGCGGTCCAGCCGAGCAGCCAGGAGCTTCCCTACGGTGCTTTTTCCCGTACCGCGATACCCAATGAGCACCACATTATTCATTGGAAATGAGATTCCAAAACCGTACGCATCACATCAACCGGAGCAGATTGATTGGTCCAGAGCTCGAATTGAGCGACGGCTTGATTCAGAAACATTTCCAACCCGGGGATCGTCTTGCACCCTGCGCGCTTCGCATCCTTGAGTAATCTAGTTTCGAGTGGATTGTAGACAATATCCATCACGGCAAGGGCGGCATGGAAGAGTGAAGCGGGAACACAGGTGGCATCGGCGCTCGGAGACATGCCGACAGGCGTGCAATGAATCAACACGTGCGCATCGGGAAGCACGCGACGAAGCGCGGTTTCATCAAGGTGCCCGTCTTCAACCGCCAACATCGCCTGAGAGCGAACATCTTGCGCGAGCCTTGCCCGTTCAAGGTCGTCGACTCCAAGCAACGTCAACTTTTCCGCATATGATTCGGCCGCCAGTGCAAAGGCAATGGCTCGTGCTGCACCACCGGAACCCAAGACGACGATGCGGCGATCTCTTAGTTCGACTCCTCCTTTCCTCAGCGCCTGTAGAGCTCCGGTCGTGTCCGTGTTCCATCCAAAGAGCTGGCCCTTTTCGGCGACGATCGTGTTGATGGCCCCGATCCGCCGTGCCGTCTCGTCCACCTGATCGAGAAACGGCATCGCTGCAACCTTGTGAGGAATGGTGACGCTGGCCCCGCGGAAGTTCCCCAGTGCACGGAGTCCCTTGATGGCTTCACCGATCGTTTCCACTTGCCAGGCGAGATAGACGAAATTAAGCCCCAATTTTCGAAACGCGGCATTGTGGATGGCGGGAGACAGTGAATGTCCAACCGGATTGCCGATCACCCCGCAAAACTTCGTCTGAGTGTCTATAGCCACATCATCACACAGCAAAGACCGCAATACAGTTCAACAGCTGTCCATTTACCCTTTATAGACAGTCATACCTCCATCGATAGGAATGGTCGCCCCGGTCACCCAGGCCGCTTCATCAGAAGCGAGATAGAGAACCAAATTCGCCACCTCTTCCGGCGTCCCAGGGCGACCAATCGCATATTGAGCGAGAATGGGCTGGAGCATGTCAGGATTGGCCATCAAGGGGGCTGCCATGGGTGTATCGATGAGGCCGGGGTTCACAACGTTACAACGAATGCCTTCCTTGGCATACTCGACCGCCAGCGCACGGGTCATTGAGTCAAGCCCACCCTTGGATGTCGCATAGGCGGCTAAGCCAGAAAGACCTACCAAACTGGCGATCGATGAAATATTGACGATCGCCCCCTGCCCTTGCTTCAACATCTGGGGGATGACGGCTCGAGTCATGCGGAAGACCCCAGTCAAGTTGACGGCGAGCACGTCTGCCCAGCTGGCATCATCGGTTTCGTGAAGCCGTTTTCCGAAGGCACCGATACCTGCATTATTGACAAGGATGTCAATCCTTCCAAAACTATCGATTGCTCGACGGACAACGTCGTGCGCATGGGCTTCGTCCGTGACGGAACCGGCGACTCCAAGAACTTTTCCCTTGTTGAGTCGGATGACAGCCGCGACACGATCCAATTCCTCTTGCCGGCGTCCTGTCACGACCACCGACGCTCCTTCATCGGCAAAGCGCTTGGCGATGGCTTCACCAATCCCGGCGTTCCCTCCGGTCACCACGGCAACTTTGCCTTCCAACCTATTCATCGGCTGCGCTCCTCTTCTGCTTCATCAGGCATGTCGCTTGATTCTTCATCAAGAGCAGCTTCTCGTTCAGACCTTGAACCGAGAAGCCCTGGCTCCACCTTTCGAGCCACGGTGATGAACCCAGAATGAGCGACCATGCGATGGTCAGGCCGCACGCTCCTGCCCTGTATGGACCAGGTTCGTAACAACGTCTCAAACGTTTCGATCATGCCAAACACCGTCGCCCGTTCGAGTGCTTCGACAGTCTTCATGACTTGAGGCACCGTGGGGACAAAACTCAAATAGATGCCGCCGGATCGAAGCGCTTTGGCCGCATGAGGAACGACCTGCCACGGTTCGGGTAGATCAAGCACGACGCGGTCAAACGGCACCTCGTCGTCGAGCAAATCGATGCCTTCATAGGCATTGTTCCTCAGAGAGACCAGGTTGGCCGGGTTCATAGAACGGGCAATGTTTGTCAGAGCCGTCTGCGCAAAGTCTTCCCGGACTTCATACGTCACCACCAATCCGCCGGGCCCGACCGCGCGCAACAAGGCCATGGTCAATGCGCCCGATCCGGTTCCGGCCTCGAACACTCGAGCCCCTGGATAGATATCCGCCCACATTGGGATGATCGCGAGATCTTTGGGATAAAGGACCTGTGCCCCTCGGGGCATCTTGAGCACGTAGTCACCGAAAGTCGGTCGGATCGCCACCATCTTTTTGCCGCCCGAGAGCGTCACGATGGACCCATCGGGACGGCCGATCAGCGCATCGTGGGCAATTCTCTGCCCGCTGAATTGGTACGTCTCTCCCGCTTTCAACGTGAGGGCATACTGTCGCCGCTTTTGATCGACGAGATGGATCCGTTCACCGCTAGAAAACGCAGACATGCCGCGCATTCTAGGAGGTTCATTCCCTGCTTTGCAACCAAGCGCTATTCCTTGACAGGGTGGCAAGCGGGCCGTAAGATCTTCTCATCATTGACATTTTTCACGATGCCTCGTGATGATCGGAAAAAGAGAAGTCTGTTTCTCCGTGTCCTCACCGCCGCGATCGTGGGACCGTGGTTGGCCCTCTGCCTAACGCTGTCGAATAGTCCCGCCGCCCATGCCGATGACATCATCGTCGCAGCTTATGAGGGGATCATTAACCCCGTCGCAGCGGAATATCTGCACGATGCCCTCGCCTTTGCCCAATCGTCTGGTGCGCAGGCTCTGATTTTGAAGCTCGATACGCCGGGAGGGTTGGATACCTCCATGCGGCTGATGATTAAAGACATTACCGGTTCGCCTATTCCAGTGATTGTGTTCGTCGCTCCCTCGGGAGGTCGTGCCGCCTCTGCAGGAGTCTTCATTACGATGGCAGCCCATGTCGCCGCCATGGCCCCGGGTACCAACATCGGGGCCGCGCACCCGGTCGCCATGGGCGGCGGCGAGATGGACAACACGATGAAGGAGAAAGTGGAAAACGATGCGGTTGCCTATATCAAGAGCATCGCGGAGCAGCGTGGACGGAATGTTTCATGGGCCGAGAATGCCGTTCGAAAGAGCGTATCCGCGACAGAGCAAGAAGCCTTGAAGCTTAAAATCATCGATCTGATTGCAGACGATCTCTCCGCACTGATGAAACACCTCCAAGGGAGAAAGATCGCGCTTTCCCATGGATCAATCACGTTATCGAATGAGACTGCCACTCTCCGTGAATTCCCGATGGGTACTCGGTTGGAGGTACTCAAGGCCCTGAGCGACCCCAACATTGCCTATCTCCTGATGTCCATCGGGACGATTGGGATTATGGCGGAACTCTACAGCCCCGGGGCAATCCTCCCCGGTATCATTGGGGCGATCAGCTTGATCCTCGCATTCTATTCACTCCAATCGCTTCCCGTGAATTATGCGGGCGTTCTTCTTGTGATACTTGGCGTCGTGTTCCTTTTGCTCGAGATCTCCGTCACCAGCTATGGATTACTCGCATTGGGCGGCTTAGCCGCCATGACGTTGGGCGGTCTGTTGCTCATCAAGAGTGATGCGCCTTTTTTGCAGGTGTCCCTGTCGTTTTTGTTGCCGACGATCATGACGATCGGGGCCTTGATCGGAGTCATGGCTTGGACGGCCGTCAAGGGCGGACGCCGTAGACCGGTTACGGGCACTGAAGGGATGATAGGATCGATCGGAATCGCAAAGACGGATCTCAACCCACGCGGTCAGATTACCGTCCAGGGAGAGATTTGGGAGGCAATCAGCCAAACTCCGATTCGACAGGGAGAGGCCGCGGAGGTGATGTCGGTCGAAGGACTGACGGTCAAGGTGGCCCCCGCCCACAGGTAAACTGATCGAAGACAAGGAGCAGCCATAATGTCATTGCTCATGCCGTTAGTCCTACTGGGGCTCGTGCTCTATGCCAGTTTCAAACGCGTCATGGAGTACGAACGACTTGTCGTGTTTGTTCTTGGTAAATTTCAGACGGTGAAGGGGCCAGGCATTCGGTTGGTCATCCCCGCACTCCAGCAGATGGTGCGTGTCAATCTCCAAACCGTCACGATGGAAGTTCCCTCGCAGGACGTCATCACGCGAGATAACATTTCCGTGAAAGTGAATGCCGTCATTTTCCTCAGAGTGGTTGATCCTCAGCGTGCGGTGCTTGCGGTTCAAGATTACCTCTACTCCACCTCACAGGTAGCCCAGACCACCCTACGCAGTGTGCTTGGCCAGAGCCAGTTCGACGACCTGCTCTCCAAGCGTGATGATATCAACGCCGAGCTGCAGCGGATTATCGACCAGCAGACCGAGCCATGGGGAGTGAAAGTCGCTGCCGTCGAGGTGAAAAATGTGGATATTCCTCAAGACATGCAACGTGCGATTGCGCGACAAGCCGAAGCAGAACGGGAACGGCGCGCCAAAATCATCCACGCCGAGGGCGAATTTCAGGCTGCGCAGAAGCTCGCTGAAGCCGCCAACGTCATCAGTCAAAATCCCGCCGCCCTTCAACTTCGCTATCTTCAGACGCTCGTTGAGATCGCGGCTGAAAAGAACTCGACCACGATCTTCCCCATACCGATCGACACCCTAGCCCCTTTTATAAAGGGACTGCTACCCAAATAGTGTGGCATTTCAGCTGGAAAGCTGGTGCCGATCCTACATAGCTGCCGCATAACTGAGACAGTTTGTCCTAAGGTTCCTCATTAGCGCATTCTAATTATTCTGTTTTTTCGAGCTGATTCCTCCTTCGATGTCTCATCTTCAATCCAGCATCCCTTTTGCTTCGTATAAGCAGCAATAGACGACGACTCGGTTGAATCTTCTCGGCTCAATGCGGCTCTAACAAGATAGATGACGCTCAACCATACGCAAAGGGTGAAACGATGAAAGAAGAACTTCGAGTCTCTGAGGAGATGGAGATACAGAAAACGTTTGTCCCGGATGTCGATGCCGATGACGCCAAGGCAAGCGGCATGTTGGGAATGATCGGTCGTGGAGAGGCTGAAGAGTCCGGCGCGGATGAGAAAACCCAGCCGGTCATGCGTACAAGCCAGGGGGCGAGCCCGTTCCTCCTGGAAGCCTTGTATTTCCGTTCATTCGGCGAACGTGGACTCTTGACCCGAGAAGAAGAGATCGTGATCGCCAAGCGCGTAGACCAGGGGACAAGGCGCATTCGCATCGCGCTTCGTCAAGCTATGAAGGCCCTCCTCAAGTCCAAACGGACATCTGTTCTTATAGAAGCCTTTAAGGTGCTCCAAGTCGTGAGACGATTGAGCGGATTGTCAGCCATTGCCTTAGACAACGCGGACAAAGCGTTGGTCGCCGCTTGGCAGCCCGTTGATTCTGACTCCAAGCCCGCGGCAGCCACAGCCAAACAACTGAAGACAGCACTCGATGAAATCCGATCCGCCAGAATTATCCTGGAGCAAGGCAAGGATGAGCTTGTACGGTGCAATCTGCGCTTAGTGGTGGATGTCGCCAAGCATTACACGGGACGAGGGTTGAGCCTGCTGGATCTCGTCCAGGAGGGCAACATCGGCCTGATGAAAGCCGCCGAACGATATCAGTATCGGAAGGGATTCAAATTCAGCACATACGCGACGTGGTGGATCCGGCAAGGCATCACTCGGGCGCTTGCGGATCAATCGAGAACGATTCGCATTCCAGTCCACCAAACCGAGGCATCGCATCGAATCCTCCGCGTGATGCGGAGACTAGGGCAGCAGTTCGGACGGCCGGCGCGATTGGAGGAGATCGCGCATGTGTTGCGCATGAGACCGGAACGGCTTCGCGAGACCGTCTTGGCGTTTCAAGAACCGGTGGCATTGGAAACTCCAATCGGTGACGGCGATACCCAGTTCGGAGACATGATTCCCGATCAGCAGGCCGTTCCGCCTGACGCACATGTCCACCGGAGTGAGTTGACCCACCAATTGGATCGCATTCTAAGCACGCTTACGCCGCGAGAACAAACCGTCATCCGGCTCCGCTTCGGGATTGGCTACGATGAAGCCAGTACATTGGAGCAGGTCGGCCAAAGCTTGTCCGTCACGCGCGAGCGTATCCGCCAAATCGAAGCGAAAGCGCTCAAGAAACTGAAGACCCCTCAGATTAAGGAACTCTTCGCCGCCATCAAGTAGACTCTTCATTCCGAGGGCAACGAGGTTGCCCTCGGAACCCGACTTCCCTCTGCATTGTGAGTTATGCAACAATAATCGCTCGATGCGGAGCTTGCTGCGTCTTTCCTCCATCCCACCTCTCGGAAACATGCGATGGGTACGCATTGACCTCCATGGATAAACCGAGCTCAGCAGATGGCTCCGTGACCGATCCGAATATCACCACGTCTCCGGCTTTTGACTCTCTCCATTTTCATGACGGATCGATTCGCATATTTCCTGAGCCGATGCCCTATCTCATGGCGTGGCAACTACAGGCTCGCTTGCATGAGGAACGTGTCCTCGATCTTCAACCGGATACCGTCTTGATCCTTGAACATCCGGCCGTCTATACGCTGGGACGAAGGTCGACGCCATCGCATTGGGGAGGCAATGAAGCTGTCTTGTGCGCGAACGGAGCGGAACT
>CAZNBG010000044.1:0-1065 GCA_964570915.1 uncultured Nitrospira sp.
CTCTCTGTTGACTATGACCTCACAACTCAACACTCATGCTCGCAGACATAAGCCTCGGCGGCAAGTTGTTCTGCAGTACTAGTGGGTGATCTGTCACTGGTTGGTCTTGCCCCACGACCAACCGGGTTGTGTTCAGTTGCCTCGAATTCCTGTCTAGAAGGCGTCATTCGAGCACCTGCCTCATCTTCTCGATGAGATGCGTCAGTACCATCGGGAATGCGCCGTCTATGGCGCCTCTCTGCTTCACTCGATTGAGTCTCTTGAGAAAGTGATGCGCTGCCGCATTGGCGTACAACACCTTCGCAGATAAGGAGAACACCATACACTCCCGGTCTGCTCGCTCATTCCATGACCGGCCGCACGGACTACTCGGGGTTGAACTCATCATGCGGCATGGTCGAAAGCTCTCTTTGATGGAATCTGGATAGTTCATGGGTTTCTGGGCGAACCACGGGAACGGTGTCGGCCCATTCTCCTGAACGAGCAGAGACCGAATAGCGAGTTATGGTCTTTGCGCCTCGGCTGTCTAAGGATTCCTATCGGTGAGCACTCGTTGCTCGGCCATGAGCCAGTCCTCCACATCATGGCCGTCTCGGTAGCCTCGTTGCTCGTAGAGCGCGTAGGCCAAGGCCGCGATGCGCGCATGGACATCCGTGGTCACGCTTCCATTCGAGGATCTTGTAGCGACAGCATCGGCAACTGTCGGATCGTGTTTCGACGAGTTAACTCGGGATTTGCGTCGCGGTCCTGACGTGGCGGGCGATTTCATCGGTTCGTTCTCCTCTCTCTTTTCTCTTTCTTGATTTCTTTATTGTTCCTTTCTCGTGTCGGCTAGTAAACCGCTTCAGAAACACCGCCCGTTATCGGCGCGAAGGGTCCGCCGAAGGGGCTGGGGAAGCCCGCGCCGCGCGTGGTCGAGGCGCCCGGCGCACACCTTGCGAAGGAACCGCCGAAGCCCGAGCCCGTCGTCGAGCACGCCCCGCCACCGCCGCCCCCGGAGCCCGTTCACGCCGAGGCCCCCGCCGCGGTGGAGACGAAGCCCGAGCCCGAGCCTGCGCACGCACC
>CAZNBG010000044.1:1075-12864 GCA_964570915.1 uncultured Nitrospira sp.
GCCGAGACAGGCCAAGGGAAAGGCTGGCCGCCGGCCTATCCACCGCAGCGTGTTTGAGATTCGCTCGGGCTTACCCCAATCACACCACAGCACTCCGGTCATCTCCACCACCGCGAGTTGCTCAGGAACCCGGTGAAGGAGCTTCGATGAGAAGTTATGGATAGGCAGCTGCTCATAGATGGCACCGAGGTTCTTGGCCTCATGGGAGGTCCCGATCACACCGAGAAGACGCTCAAAGGCCGGCATGAGGTCAGGGAAACACTGCCACCCAGTCCCCCACAGTGTCTCCACTTTGGCCACCAACACCGAGGTGTTCCACAGCGCCCCTGCAGCAAGTGCCGCATCAGCCTGGGCCGCCGTAGGTTTCTCCAAGAACGCGCGGACCGTTTGAATCCGATAATTCGACGAATAATCGAGCTGCTCGCCGGGCTGTATCCACCCGTAGTCAAGTTCGAGACGGTCCGGAGGGACGCCGAGCAGCACGAGACGATTCGGAAGCCATTCGGCCGTCCAAACAGCTCTCTGGACTGCGTCGAGAAAGCGATGTTCCGGATACACGAAATGGTCTGATGGATAAATCACGACAGTGGCTTGGACGTCACGGGCCTTGATATAGGTCAGTGGGAGAAAGACCCCAGCCGCCGTGTCGCGGTTGGCGGGCTGAAGGATCACCGTGCCCGAAGATCGTGAACCGAGCTGCGGCCATGCCTGCCACGCGTGCGACCGTCCAACGACAATCACCTTCCGATCCGCGGCAGTGAGTCGATCTGCTCGATCCAGAGTATGCTGGAGCAACGATCTAGTTCCGACAAAAGTGCAATATTGCTTCGGCTTAGCATGGCCCAGCCACCGCTGGACCAACGGCTGGACCCCTTCTCCTTCACCCCCTGCTAACACGATGGACCAGACTCGATCATGGCTCTTCACATGAGTGTCCATGGCTTCCCCCTTATCCCAACGCCCGAACGTTCAACCTCCTACACCTACAATCCGGACAAGAGGTATGCGAAAACCACACCTCGTCGGGCAGCAGATTATGCATGACGTGATAGGTCTTGAGATCGACCCATCTCTCTTGGCCGACTTCTGGCCACTCGTCATCTCGAACTTTTTCACAAAAGCAACAGATGGGAACGAGAATCTGCACGGCACCTCCTCTTCGCTTTCCCGCGACGGTCCTATTGTTCATGAGGGACAGAGGCTCCGATTCGGATCGATCGGACCGAAATGGTCCGAGCATTGTGCCTCGCTGGTGTCATTCGCCCGTCGAGCCCGACCTCGTTCACCTTCCTTCGATTGCTCCTGATCACCGGGGCAACGATTTCCCTGCACACCACACAGCGCCATGCGTCAAAGCAGTCGTATCCCCGCCCGTCCGCCCAATCACGCTGCTCTTCCTCGACCATCAGGCCCTGGCATCGAGCACAGATCACAAGTAGGTTCGCTCCTCGTGGGTATGAGAGTCGGGATCACGCGTGACCGAATTGCTTGTCCCCCTCGGCATCAGGTCCCGTATGGGCCAACTCTGGTGCCGGCTGAATCGGGTCAATCGACACTTCGTAGTCGAATCGGGTCGGATGGCGGAGGACGAGTCGTCCCTCGCGGCTCAGTTGGTCGATAGCGGCAAACACTTCACTCCAGGAAAACTGAGGCAGCCGGTGAAGCAAGGCATCCAGCGTACAGGGGCCACGGCTGGTCAGCTCGGTTCGAATAACGGATTCCACGGTTACTGGATAGGCCATGAGAATCTCCTTTCAGGCTAAGCGGGAGGCACTGACGAACCGCGAGCAGTTGATGCGCGCAACGATCCGCTTTTAGCTATTCGCTGCCCACTTGTTCATGACGTCTTGTACGGATGGAATGTATAGGTGAGCGAACTAATTTATACTATCGGTGGTTGCACGATTCTGGTGTCGTATCTTCTTACGCGTGACTGTCCTCATCTGGACGACAAAGAGAGGGGAGTCGACCCGTCTCGATTGCGTGGGAGACGCACTCAGCGGAGAGCGGAGAGCGACGCGACACTCGCTTCTCCGGTCGCTCGTTTGAGCCGCGTGCTACGGACAGGCTCCTAGACCAGCCCATGCTGGACGGCGTAGCGCATGAGCTCGGCGTTGTTCTTAAGACTCAGTTTGTCGAGAATGCGGGCGCGGTACGTGCTGATCGTCGTGATCCCTAAACGCATGGACTCGGCGATTTCCGAGACGGTCTTTCCTGAGGCAAGAAAACGCATCACTTCGTACTCGCGATCTGACAGGAGTTCGTGCGGCAGCCGGTTGGCCGGTTGGTGAACGAGACGCACTAGTTTTTCCCCAAGAGACTGGTTCACATACTGTCCGCCTGCGAGCACCTTCTTAACGGCCGTTACGAGCTCGTCCGGCGCGCTGGCCTTCGTCAAATACGCGTTGGCCCCCGCACGAAACATGCGAACGGCGTACTGATCCTCCGGGTGCATACTCAGCATGATCACCGGCAGCGCGGGCTGTTCGCGCTTCACCTGCTGAAGCGCGTCGGTGCCCGTCGTCCCAGGCATGCCGATGTCTAGAATAACGATGTCCCACTTCTTGTGTCGGACCAACTCCAGCAGGTCATGGGCGTTCCCGCATTCTCCGACCGTGACGGCCTCCAGACCGTCTATCAGCAGGTCCTTGACGCCACGCCGAAAGAGTGGAAAATCGTCGGCGATCAGAATTTTCAGCATGGGCGTATAAAGCTAACGGTTACTCGCGAGCAGCTCCGAGACACTCACTACCCTCTGTTCTCTATTCGCATTGGCTCTCTGTTGGTCCGATCGGTAATCGTAACGTCACCGTCGTGCCCTTTCCGTGGCAGCCGACGATGTCGACCTCGCCGCCGAGACTCCTCGCGCGCTCGCGCATGCTTAACAGGCCAAACGAGTGCGAATCCGTCAGCTTCTCGGTGGAGATTCCCTGCCCATCATCCTGAATTTCGAGCAGCAGATCGCCGTTTACCTGGGTCAACAGCACCCGGACAAACGTCGCTTTGGCATGGCGCATGACGTTCGTGATCGCCTCCTGGCAGATTCTGAACGCCGCCGTGGCGCATGACGGATTGAGCTCGATCTCCTGCGTAGCTTCACAGAGGCAGCGAATGCTGCTTCGCCGTTCAAAGTCCTGGCATTGCCATTCAATCGCCGCCACCAAGCCGAGATCGTCCAAGATTCCAGGCCGCAGTTCCGCCACCAGCCGCTGGACCGATGCAATCGTGGCATCCACTTCGGCGGTCATCGAGCGAATCTTCTCCACTCGTTTGTCGGGGGTGAGCGACGACTTTCCATTCACTGACTGCAACCGGGCTAGATCCAGTTTCAAACAGGTCAATCGGACCCCCAGCTCATCGTGTAGTTCCCTGGCAATCCGGGTCCGTTCTTCTTCCCGCACCAGGTTCAGCCGATGGGACAGGGTCCGCACTCGATCCACCGTATCCTGCAGCTGTTTCTCGGTCCGTTTGCGCTCGGTTATGTCGGTGAACGCCACCACCGCACCCGTAATACACTCTCGTCCCATGATAGGAAATGAAGAATATTCGACGGGGAATGCCGTCCCGTCTTTCCGCCACATCCCTTCATCATCGACGTGGAAACCCTGCCCCCTTAGGAAGGCCGCATAGATCCGGCACTCCTCGTAGGGATATGACAAGCCGTCGAGACGGTGATGATGAATGAGCGCGTGCATGTCGTTACCCAGCAGCTCCTTAGGATGATACCCCAACATCTTGGCGGCGGCTTTGTTGACGAAGGTGCATCGGCCTTGCAGATCAAGGCCGTAAATGCCTTCGCCCGTCGATTCCAATAACAGCAACTTATCGTTCAGCAATTTTTCTCGCTCTTCCTCCGCCCGTTTCCGGTCGGTGATGTCGGTCGCAATCCCGCACAAGGCTTCACACTTCCCTTGCGGATTCACCAGGGGAAATTTGATAACAAGACTGGTATGGGGACCGTCATCGTGAAGCGCCACTTCCTCGAATTCCATCGGCACCCCAGCCTCCAAAACCTTTCGGTCGTTGGCTCGAAACGCCGCCGCCTGCGCGGGTGGACAAATGTCCTCGTCAGTTTTCCCGATGAGATCCCGGCTCGCAAGAGGGAAGACCTCTTCAAATTTTCGATTGACCTGCAAATAGCGGCCCTCCATGTCTTTGAGGAAGATCAGGGTGGGGCTGTTGTCCATGATCGCTCGCAGCCGTTCTTCGCTCTGGCGCAGCTCTTCCTCAGCCTGCTTGCTTCTGGTCACGTCGCGGAACACGATCACCCGTCCGCGTTGAGCGCCGGTGTCGTCTTTCATCAGCCTCCCGCTCACGCTTAACCACGTGACCTGTGAACTCTTCTTATCGCGCATAGAGAGCTCGACGCCATTGACGTCAGGGCCCTGTAGCACGGCAAGAAAGGGAAGTTCTGTTTTCGTGGCGTCAGCTTCCAAGGCTGGCCCGGGGAATCCGAGCCACTTCATCAATTGGCCGGACGTTCCCTCACTCGGCGAAAGTCCTAATATTCGCTCGGCGGCAGGGTTCAAGAGCATGGGGGTACCGTCCGAAGCCGTGACGACCACCCCTTCGCCCATGCTCCGTAGAACCGAATGCAAAACCCTCGTTTGCTCGCGCAGAGCCTCTTCCGCCCGCACACGTTCAACGGCGTAGCGTAGGGATCGTGTGAGGAGAGGGCCGGTCACTTGCCCTTTCACAAGATAATCCTGCGCTCCGGCCTGGATCAATCTGAGCCCTAGGGCCTCATCATCGATGCTCGTCAGTACGACGATAGGCGCTCTGTTCGCTGCCGTACGCATGCGAGTCAGCGACTCCAGGCCCTGGCTGTCGGGAAGCGAGAGATCGAGCAGCACAACGTCGGGCTTCACATCGCCCACCAGTTCAATGCCTGCGGCAAGCCGGTCAACCTGCGTCACCTGAAATGGGGTCGCCCCGCCATCAGCCAGATGTTCCGTCAATAATCGGACATCGCCGGGATTGTCTTCCAACAGGAGAATGCGCATGGAATTCTGAGTCGTCATTCGTCAAGCGTTGTTCGCGGGCGGGAAACCGTCGTTATCCATCCTTTGTCGACCGTAGAACGATAAGATGCCACCTCGTCTGGCAATTGCCGATTGATGGATGACGCTTCACGTGTCATGCCTCACGTGATTCCCGTTCTTCGGCAGCACGACGATCCCCAGCCAGAAGTCCTCGATCGATTTCACCACCGTGATGAACTGGTTCAAACCCACCGGCTTGGTGATGTAGCAGTTGGCGTGAAGGTTGTAGGTTTTCAACACATCTTGTTCATTCTGTGAGGTCGTCAATACCACCACCGGAATGCGCTTCAATTGCTCGTCGTCTTTGATCTCCGCCAACACCTCGCGGCCGTCCTTCTTCGGAAGATTCAGGTCAAGCAGAATCAGATGCGGGCGGGGCGCTTTGGCGTACGGGCCCTCCCGGCGCAGAAAGGCCAGTGCCTCGACGCCATCCTTCAGCACCGTCAGGTGATTGATCACCTTGGCCTCTTTCAAGGCTTCTTTGGTCAGGCGGACATCGCCCGGATTGTCTTCCACCAGTAAGATCTCGACCGGTTTCACAAGTTCGGAAACCACCTTCATGCCCCCTTGTTAGACAACAATTGTCATTCGTCAACCATCTGGTCTATCTGGTCACGTCCCACGCGTCGCATTTGGCGCATCACGTCTCACGCGTTACTGCCGGCAATGTGAAATGGAACGTCGCCCCTTTGCCTAGTTGCGACTCCACCCAAATACGTCCGCTGTGACGCTCGATGATTTTTTTGCAGATCGCCAGACCGATGCCGGTGCCCGGGTATTCCGCGATGCTATGCAGCCGCTGGAAGACGACGAAGATGCGGTCCGCGTATTTCGGATCGATCCCGATGCCGTTGTCACGGATCGCAAATCGCCACTCGGCGTCCTTCCACTCAGCCGAAATGTGAACCCACGGCGGCTCCTGGCTTTTGAATTTGATGGCGTTGCCAATCAGGTTCTGAAAGACCTGTCCCAGTTGCCCCCTGTCTGCCATTACCGTCAGCTGGACATCGTGGGTCACGACCGTACGACTCTCGTCTACGGCGAGCCGCAAATCATCCAGCACCTCTTCCAAGAGGGCATGACAATCCACCCGTTCAAAACCGTGGCCCCGTGTCGTCACGCGGGAGTACGCCAAAAGGTCCTGGATCAGCCTCTGCATCCGATTGGCGCCGTCCACCGCATAGCCGATGAACTCATCCGCATCGGTATCGAGTTTCCCTTTGTACCGTTTCGCCAAAAGCTGGGTGTAACTGGCCACCATGCGCAGCGGCTCCTGCAAGTCGTGCGAGGCGACATAGGCGAACTGCTCCAGCTCCGCGTTAGACCGTTTGAGTTCGGTGACCGTCTTCTCCAGTTCCTGGCGCGCCCGAACCAGCTCGCGACGCTCACAGGCGAGCTCTTCTTGGAGCTTCTTCTGCTCGGTCATGTCGCGGATGGCCGTCAGGATAAACAACCCGCCCGCCCGCTCCAGCGGCCAAAGGTTGATTTCCACCGGGAATTCGGTCTCGTCTTTCCGGCGTGCGTAGAGTTCCAGGCCGGCTCCCATCGGGCGCGCGCGAGGCTGGGAGATGAAGCTCCCGCGATTGGCGGAATGAGCGTTTCGATACCGCTCTGGCACGAGCACTTCGACCTTCTGGCCGATCAGTTCTTCACGACGATACCCGAACCACGCCTCAGTTGGACGGTTGACGAAGATAATGCGGCCTGTCCAGTCGACGATCACCCGTGCCTCCGACACAGCCTCCAGAATCCAGCCGATTTCCGCCTCCCACTCGCCCAGGTTCGTCGTCATGATCGATTCTCAGTCATCGGCAGAATAGCTCCGAGGCGCCTCCTGTCATATCTTGCCATTCGGACCTCGGATGAAACCCACGTTTCGGGTTTCGGGAAGTTGGAGCCGGGCGCCCAGAACTTTAATCGTGAAACCCAGAACTTGCAACGACTGTCTCACTCTATGAGCCAGGACTCGCGATGTCCTGAAGTCCTACTCCTTTACGACAGTCGCAGAGAGGGGTCTATGGGCATCTTTGGGGAACGTTTCTGCTGAGGAGCCGACAGAAGCAGCCGGGGCTGAGAATAAGAGGAGCCCCGAATACGGACGGAACCGAACGGATCGGAAAACATTTCGATAGCAACCGTGCTGATGGATCCCGCACAGCGTCCGCATACCGGTTCCCGGAGAATACAGGGCTCAGCAAGAGGTGAGAAGACTAGCAGAGTTCAAAATTCAAGACAAGGGACCAGCCATGGCCGAGGCAGGCAAGGGGACCCCCCTGGATTTTTTCAAGACCGGATAGTTGAATAGTTGCAGTGGAACGACGATCTCGATGTTCCTTACCAATATCACTTGCAGTTATTGCAACATTCCCGCCAAGGATTCTTACCGTGCCTTCTTCATCAGGCTCTTTCCGGGCAGGCAGTATCTGATCATGTGCGACGGCTGCCTCGCATGGGAACGACGACATCTGCGTACAGAGAGCCCGGGTCTAGCAGAGGAGTCTTCTTCGATCTTTCTGGGCGAGAAATCTCTGCAGCGGTTGTCCGGTTCGATGAGGAAGGCGCTCCGTGCGGCCGCGCATCGCTCGATCGAGAAATTTTCCTTGCCAAGGATCCACGATTTGCCGATCATCTCCACTTTGTTTCGTTCTTACAGACGCTTTTCCTAACTCGCTCCTGCAAGGGGTTAATACCACCATGCAGTGCCCTGTCCGAAAGGTATCTGTCAAATTCGGACCACCTCCGTCTAGCTTCCACAGCAATCGATTCCTCACTCCCGTCTGAAGGATCCGCATGTACTGGCGGACTGGCTCCTCCGTCTTCGACAGACTTCGGCGAGCTTAGTCGAGCCGTGCCTGTCCCCGTTGGGATGCCGTCATGAATAATATGGACTAGGAGGGTGACGCGGGGCTCCGTGCCGTTCTGTGCGCAGTTTCGTGAGTTCTGCGTCCGAAGACGCGACAACCGTGGTTTTCCAGGCCGTTGAACAGAATACAAAAAGAGGGTAGGCTGTTGTCACCCACGTTCGTCGTGTCCGACACCTTCTTCCTTCGGATCGACTATCCAGGAGGTGTACCATGCCCATTTCTCGCAAGCTCAAAGATTATCTCGATCGCGAACATGTTCATTATGAAATCCTGCAGCATCCTGAAGCCTCTCGCGCCGTCACGATCGCCCATACGCTTCATGCTCCGGAGCGGGAGATGGCGAAAGTCGTGATCGTGAAGGTCGACGGCCGGTTCGTCATGACGGCCTTACCGGCGAGTTGGAACGTGGATCTCCACAGGCTGAGAGAGCTGTTCGCGCTTCAGCATGTGCGGTTGGCGACCGAGGACGAGATCAAGGACCTGTTTCCGGACTGTGACCTTGGGTCGATGCCACCATTCGGTAATCTATATGGGCTGGAGGTCTATGTGGATCGGTCTCTGGCGGAAGACGAGCAGATTATCTTTCAAGGCGGCACTTATTCCGAGGCGATCCGGATGCGCTACACGGACTTTGCGGCGCTGGTGTTCCCTGTTGTGGCCGAATTCCATCGTCTGCCATCAGAAGTCTGGTGACGCACGGCGCAAGGGCTGGAGGCTTTAGGGTTATTGCCGTAAGCCGTCTCACCGCGACGGGGCTCAACCGGTGCTTGGGGGCATCATTGATCACTCGATGCGTGATATCTGAGGGTTTCCACGTTATATCATGGAAGAAGAGCTGTTACCCCATCGTCGCCTGGACGGTGACCTTCGCCTTGATTGAATTGGAAATTAGGCAGTTGGCTGCCGCTTTTCCGATCAGTTTCTTGGTTTTGTCCGTATCATCCCCAGACTACAAGGTGATGGAAGACCTGATCAGGCCATGGCAGTCCGGACAATACTCTTATGGCGCTGCTTGCCTCGCATCGGATTTCGTTCAGCAGCAGCGAAGCTCGATGTCAAACCCACGAGCCAAGATCGTCGTCCACACACATAGGATATAGAAGCTAGGCCCTTCACTCCTTTTCCTCTCTCCTCGGTCCTGCAAGCACCCCATTAGCGACTGCACACCGACGAATGCTGGACGCATTGCCGCAGCCATGAGCTGATCTGATCGAGCAAGCCGGAGACCGCTCTGTTAACGGCCAGGACACCCCCGTAGGCATTCTCGCTCGGAGCATTTTCCACCGCCTCAAAAGCCCGCGTGCTCACGATTTCGGATGCTTTGAGATCGACCAACTGCGCGCGGATCGACACTCTGACACGGCTCGGTTGCTGGAGAAACTCCTGTTGCAGAAGGAATCCGTACGTATCAAGACGATAGTCTCCGCGAATCGAATTCGGCAGGGGAATCACGGAATGCCACACCCCACCCTGGTTCAGCACCTGAACCATCAACGGCGTGAGCATGCGCACCGGCGTATCGGCCCATTGATTCGCGGCGTAGAATTCCAGTTCATACGGGCGCTTGACGTACACCATCCGTTGCGTTTCGAATCCAGGCTCTGCTTGAGGCGGACTCACGAGCAGCACCGGACCATCGATCTCATCGGTCCGGCTCTCGCTGTGCCAGCCGTCAAGGCTCAACTGATAGGTACGGATTTCTTGGGAATCAGTGCGGAACGATACACAGCCGGCCGTGGCCACCACCAAGAGTACGCACGCGACTTGTATCAAGCGGGCCTTCATCATCTCAGCAGAGGTGACGCGTTCCGATATTACTCTCCCGGACCGCGTGGCGGCGCCTTTCGTCCGAAGACCAGTGAGCTCGGCTCTCGTTCAAAATCCCGCGCCACGCGAGTCAATGTACTCGTGAGCTGCCTGAGTTCCGTGACCAATAGGCCGGCTTCCGGGAGGGTCCGCCGTGTGAACTGTTGCAGTTCGGGTTTGGCTTCATTGACGACCGTTCCCACGGTCTTGCTGGTCCGATCCAGTTCGTCCGTCGCGGTGCCCAGCGCCACGACGCTCTTGTTGATTACCGAGAGTAGGATGGGAACCTGCGCATTCAACGTGGCTGTCAACTTGACGAGATTGTCTGCGCTTCTGGCGGCACCGTCCAGACTTTGCTCAATCTGCATCTTATGAGCCGCGACGGCCTGCGCGACATCGGCGAGGTCCTTGATCGTCTTCTTGAGCAGCACGCGATTGTCTTCATCCAAGACCTTTGCCGCGCCCTTGGCCGCCGTATCAAGATCGACCAAGAGTTGGGCCAGACCTTCTTCAGAAAGCAAACGAGAGACGGCTTCATCCAAGCGAAAGAACAGGGATGGACCGGTCTTGATGACCGGATAGGGTTGTCCCTCTTGTGCCTCCAATGAAGGAGCATCCCGGCTTCCTCCGGTCAAATTGATCGTGGCAAGACCGGTGAGCCCCTGGGTCTCAAGCACGGCGATCGTGTCGGTCTTGATCGGCGTTCCGCGCACGATTTCCATCGTCAACAGAACTTCTTCCGGATTCTCTGGACTTAAAGCAATGGACTTGACCCGGCCCACATCGACACCCCGATATTTAACGGTAGAGTTCACGCTCAATCCTGCGACCGACTCCCGCATGTAGGCCACATACCGGTCGTACGAGCCTCGATAATCCGTCTTTCCCAACCACAAAATTCCGGCCAGGACAGCCGCGCCGAGAAACGCGACGAACGAGCCGACCAGAATATAGTTGACCTTTGGTTCCATTCGGATGCCCTTCAGCTGCTCGTCACTGCCGAGCAGGAGACCGCCCAACCGTCAGTCGCACTCCATCAACCGCCAAGATTATACCCGTGTTTGGTCCTGCACGAATGACCAGGATGCATTATGTCCGATGTTCGTGCGTATTCCATGCCGCTTGTTCGCTCGCCGCCCTTCCGCGTGGTCCGTGGAAGTATTCACGGACGACCGGATCGTCCGATCGGGACAATTCCTGCATGCTTCCGACTCCCAGCACCTTCCCACCACCCAGGACCGCCACACGATTGGTGATGCGCCATAATGAATCCAAATCGTGCGTGACCATCACCACCGTCAGACCCAAGAGACTCTTCAATGAGAGCACGAGATCGTCGAATCCCGCCGCAATGATCGGATCGAGCCCTGCCGTGGGTTCGTCGAGAAACAACAATTCCGGGTCCATGATAATTGCCCGGGCAAGTGCAGCCCGCCTCCGCATGCCGCCACTGAGCTGGTTGGGATATTTCCCAGCACTGTCCGGCGGCAGCCCCACCATCGAGATTTTGGCGGCGACCATGTCGCGGATCAACCCCGCACTCAGAGTCGTATGTTCCCGCAACGGGACCGCGACGTTCTCCGCCAGCGTGAATGAGCTGAACAGTGCGCCATACTGGAACATCACACCGAATCGACGGTGGATTGGATGGCTATCGCCCGTTTCCAATCGTCGGCTGTCCACTCCGAACAGTCGTATCGTTCCGGACGAGGGAGTGATCAGGCCGATGATCTCCCGTAACAAGGTGGTCTTGCCGCTCCCGTTCCCTCCGGCAATCGCGAAGATTTCACCCCGTCGGATAGAGAGACTGACGTCCTCATGGACGACAGCCTGTCCAAACTTCGTCACGACGTGGCTCACTTCGATGACCGGGGTCTCTGCATTGATGGCCGACGGCATCAGGAACTACCTCTCACACATCCTTGCACTCTTGTCAAAAGTCCCACCAATTGAGCAGAATGCTGCAGATCGCGTCGAACACGATCACGAAAAAAATACCCTGTACGACACTGATGGTGGTGTGTCGGCCAACGTCGTCCACGCCGAAAGCATTGCTGTCGGGAGGAGCGGCTGCGAA
>CAZNBG010000045.1:0-12471 GCA_964570915.1 uncultured Nitrospira sp.
CCCCAAAAGACGGACGCTCTGGGGGTTCAGGTAAAACACCGTTCGACGACCCGTTGTTCCGAAAGTTTTTCGGTGATGAATTTTTTCGACGATTCGAACACCCGAAAGAACGAAAGGAACGAGGGCTTGGGTCCGGGGTGATCGTAGAGTCAAATGGGCTGATCATCACCAACAATCATGTCGTCGGCAAGGCGGATGACATTCGAGTCACGCTGTCGGATAAACGCGAATTCAAAGCGAAGCTGATCGGCACCGATCCGAAAACCGATGTGGCCGTCGTCAAGATCGATGCGGCCGGGCTTCCCACTGTGCCCTGGGCCGATTCAGACAAACTGGAGGTCGGGGAGTTTGTTCTCGCCGTGGGGAATCCGTTTGGATTGACGCAGACCGTGACCTTAGGGATTGTCAGCGCGTTAGGACGAGCCGCGGGAATTGCCGAGTACGAAGATTTTATCCAGACGGATGCGGCCATCAATCCGGGCAACTCCGGTGGGCCATTGGTCAATGTGCGGGGTGAGCTGGTGGGGATCAATACGGCGATCTTCAGTCAGAGCGGCGGCAATATGGGGATCGGGTTTGCCGTCCCGAGTAACATGGCCCAATCCATCATGGGGCAGCTCGTGCAGACCGGGAAAGTCGTTCGTGGTTGGCTTGGAGTATCCATTCAAGAGCTGACGCCGGAATTGGCCTCGCAGTTCGGGGTTGGGGACACAAAAGGGGTGTTGGTCAGTGATGTCATGGACGACAGCCCGGCTAAGAAGGCCGGATTCGAGCGTGCCGATGTCATCATCGAGTATGACGGCAAACCGATGGATTCGCCGGCCCATCTGCGTAATGCTGTCGCGCAGACTCCGGTTGGGAAAAAGGTGACCATCAAGTTCATCCGTGACAAGAAGCCGAAGGCCGTCGACCTTACCATCGTCGAGCAGCCCAAATCGATGTCTCAAAATGGCGACGACGATGGGGGTGACTCAGCCACGCCGATGGGGGTGTTGTCCAGTCTGGACGTTCGCGAACTGACCGAAGAATTGGCAAGTCGGTATGGATTGAAGTCGAGTGATCGAGGTGTCGTGATTGTTCGGGTCAAATCCGGGAGTACGGCTGAAGAGTTAGGTGTCCGAGAGGGCGATATCGTACTCGAAGTGAATCGTCAAGCTGTGACGTCGGTGAAGGTCTTTGAACGGATCGCCAGCAAACTGCCGAAGGATCAAGCCGTCTTGCTGTTGCTGAAACGGCAGGGCAAAACGATCTATCTCACACTTCGTCCATGAGGCGCCCTGAAGTCAGCAAGGTCAAAGAGGCCGGCGCCGTGGTTGTGCCGACCACCGCATTGTTCCTCCCACAATGAGCACGCTGAGCCCAGACTTCATCCGTGAGTAATCGCACCGTGGCTCTCGTCCCTGCCGCCGGACGGGGGCTTCGCATGGGCGGCCCTGTGCCGAAACAGTTCCTGTCGCTCGGAGGGCAACCCCTTATCCTCCATGCACTCCGTGTGCTCCAAGCGTCTTCAGCCGTCGACGAAATCATTCTGGCCGTTCCCGAAATCGAGATGGAGTATTGCCTCACGCAGATTGTGGCACCGCATCACTTCACCAAAGTGACAAAAGTGGTGCCCGGAGGAAAGGAGCGGCAAGACTCAGTGCGGCATGCTCTTGAAGAAGTGCACGATGATGTCGATGTGGTCTTGGTCCATGATGCGGTACGTCCATTTCTGACTGAGTGGATGGTGGAGGAGGTGGTGAAGAAGGCGCGGGCCAACGGGGCAGCGATCATTGCTCTGCCGATGAAAGATACGGTCAAGCAAGTGGGGGCGGACCAGGTGATCGAACGGACCCTCGATCGGGAGGTATTGTGGCTCGCTCAGACTCCGCAAGCCTTCCGTCGAGATTGGTTGCTGGCAGCCCATCGGAAGGCTCATGGCGAGGGGGTTCGCGCGACGGATGACGCCTATTTGATGGAGTGGTGCGGATATCCTGTCTCAGTGGTCGAAGGAAGTGGAGACAATATCAAGGTGACGAGGCCGGAGGATATGGTGATCGGCGAAGCGATCTTGGCGTCACGCCGATCCGACGGCATGAAAGGATCGGCATGAAAAAAGGCTTTCGTATCGGCTATGGCTATGATGTTCATCCGCTTGGACCAGACCGCAAATTGATTCTGGGGGGAATTGAAATCCCACACACAAAGGGATTGTTGGGTCATTCCGATTCCGATGTGCTGGTGCATGCAGTCTGTGATGCGCTATTGGGCGCGATGGGAGAAGGAGATCTTGGGCGGCACTATCCGAGTTCAGACCCCAAGTATAAGGGGATTTCAAGTTTAAAGCTGCTGGAAGATGTGATGACGAAGCTGAAGGTCAAAGGGTATCAGGTTGGAAACATTGACACCGTGATTGTGGCCCAGGCTCCCCGGCTCGGCCCGCATCTTGCGGCCATGCAGAAAACAATAGCGGAGACTGCGAACATCGATCCTGGCTTGATCAATGTGAAGGTGAAGAGCGGGGAAGGATTGGATGCGGTCGGGCACGAAGAGGGGATGATCGCTCATGCCGTATGTGTGATCGAGCCGGTCTGACCCCGTACGCTGACCGACTCATGTTGACGAAGATCAACCAAGACCTCCAGGCGGTTTTTGACCGGGATCCCGCCGCGACTAGCACACCGAAGGTGATCCTGACCTATGATGCCACTATGGATCATCCCGATATCCCGGATCCCATCAGCGATCGATTTCTGGCGCTCGAGCGGGAATTGATCGGACTCCGCACAAACCTCGAAAACCCGAATAAGCCACCCCATTTTTAGCTCCTTCCGCTCCTTCTCCTTCGTGTTCTCTTCCTCCTTCTCTTCATTGCGAACCTTCAGCTTATGCGTCGGACAAAGCGGGCCAGTCCGACCAGCTGATCCTTCCAGCCCGCCTTCATCGGCGCCGTCCTCTCGTCTGTGCACTTCACTGTACCCGTAAGGGTTCTCCGGGCTAAGGCCAGGAAGATTTTCCCCGGGCAAATAGGGTATTCTCTCCGACCTACCGGTACGCATGACGGCGACCGCGTATCGAACAGGTTCGGCAGACACAAGGAAGGGAATCCATGAGTTCGACACCAGGCATCACACCGGCGTGCCAATTTAGAACGCTCCTGATGTCCGAGCGGTTGGAATTCATTTGTGAAGCGCACAATGGTCTCAGCGCAAAAATAGTTCAAGAAGCCGGCTTCCGAGGCATTTGGGCGAGCGGCCTCTCCATCTCGGCGCAATTCGGTGTCCGTGACAACAACGAGGCCAGCTGGACCCAAGTCCTGGAAAATCTGGAATTCATGTCCGACGCGAGTACGATTCCGATTCTTCTCGACGGCGATACGGGATACGGCAACTTCAATAACATGCAGCGGCTCGTCCGAAAACTGGAGCAGCGCCGTGTCGCGGCGGTCTGCATTGAGGACAAACTCTTCCCCAAGACGAATAGCTTTATCAAGGGGGACGCCCAACCGATGGCGGACATGCAAGAGTTTTGCGGCAAGATCAAAGCAGGCAAAGATGCCCAGACCGATCCGGACTTTTCCATCATTGCCCGGGTGGAAGCCTTTATCTGCGGTTGGGGGCTGGCGGAAGCTCTGCGTCGAGCCGAGGCTTACAGGCAGGCCGGTGCCGACGGTATCCTCATTCACAGTGCGCTGTCGGTACCGGATGAGATCCTTTCGTTCAAACAGGAATGGGGAAACCGATGCCCGGTCGTCATCGTGCCCACCAAATATTACGCCACGCCCACTGAGGTGTTTCGGCAGCATGGATTTTCGATGGTGATTTGGGCCAATCACATGCTACGGGCCGCGGTGGCTGCCATGCAGAAAACGGCGCGGATTTTAAAGGAACAGGAGCACCTCCTCTCCATTGAAGACAAAGTCGCGCCGGTTTCAGAAATCTTTCGGCTGCAAAATGCCGCGGAACTACAAGATGCCGAAGACCGCTATCTTCCCCGAGGCACCGAAAACACGTCCGCCATCGTGCTGGCCGCCTCCCGCGGCCAGGAACTCCGGGAGTTGACTGAACACCAGCCCAAGACGATGGTGAAAATTCAGGGTGCGCCAATTCTTTCCCACATCGTGGACGCCTACAACGCCGTGGGGATCAAGGACATCACGGTCGTACGTGGCTATAAAAAGGAGGCGGTGACACTGCCCAATCTGACCTATCTTGACAATGATGCGTTTGCTGAAACCGGTGAATTGGATTCCCTCGATAAGGCGCTCCGCGCGAACAAAGGCCCGGCCAAGGATCTGATCATTTCGTACGGTGACGTGCTGTTCAACAAGTACATCCCTCAGGCCCTCTGCCAGGAAAAAGAAGACTTTGTGATTTTTGTGGATAGCGATTGGCAGAACCAAAGCAGCTATGCTCGCTTGGGTGGTTTTGCCGAATGCTCTCTACCCAATTCAAAGAAGGCGTTTAACGCCAAGATCTATCTCAAGCAATTAGGAGAGACGGTTTCTAGAGAAAGCACCCATGGAGTCTGGATGGGTTTTCTGAAAGCGTCTGCGGCCGGAGCCGTCCAGTTACAGACAATTCTGACCACCATGCTGGCCGACCCCGCCAATCGCAAAGCCGGCATCCCCCATCTGCTGCAAGAACTGTTGAGGCGTCAGCATCCGATTCGCGTGCTGTATACGGTCGGTCACTGGCTCGACATCAACAGTCTTGATGACGTGGTTCAGGCGGGTAATTTTTGACTTCCGTGCTTGTTGTGCGCACGTGCACGAATCTCGTCATGCCAGCGTCACTGCCGGTTGATTCGGGGTCGCCCCACTTGCAACATGTTTGTCCTCACTCATTCTCCATGGAGAAGAGTTCATGCTGAACCCACAGGAATTTATTGAGTGCCTGAAAGAGAATGGTATTGAGTTTTTCACCGGAGTGCCGGATTCCCTCCTCAAGGATCTTTGTGCCTGCATCGCTCATACGAGTCGAGCCGATCGCCATATTATCGCCGCGAATGAAGGCGGAGCCGTGGCTCTGGCGCTGGGGTACCACTTAGCGACGCGCAACATTCCACTCGTCTATTTGCAGAACTCCGGGTTGGGCAACGTCATCAATCCACTTTTGTCACTGGTTGACGAAGAGGTGTATTCGATTCCTATGCTGTTCGTCATTGGATGGCGCGGTGAACCGGGGTTCCACGACGAGCCTCAACACAAAAAACAAGGTCGAGTGATGCTTCCCATGCTTGAGGCCATGGGGATTCCTCTTTCAGTGTTGGGGCCGGAGTTGGATCATGCGGAGGCGATGGTGAAGGATGCACTGGGATATGTCCGAAGGACCAGCGCCCCCTTCGCGCTCGTCATCAAGCAGGGAACCTTTGAACCGTTTACCGTATCGCAGGTTGAGAAGACGGAATTCTCACTCTCTCGGGAGGAGGCCATCCAGCAAGTGATCGATGCACTGGAGGAGCGAGACGTCATTGTCTCGACCACCGGCATGCCTTCTCGGGAAGTGTACGAATATAGGAGCAAAAAGGGTGACGGCCATCACCGCGATTTCTTGACGGTAGGCGGCATGGGGCATGCTTCCCAGATCGCGCTCGGCATTGCGCTTCAAAGACCTGAGCGGTCCGTCTATTGTCTCGATGGGGACGGTGCGGTTCTTATGCACATGGGGGCTTTGGCCCTCAATGGAACGCTGAAGCCCAGAAATTTGAAGCACATTGTTCTGAACAATGGAGCGCATGATTCGGTTGGTGGTCAGCCGACCGTGGCACGGGAGATTGATATGCTGGGCATCGCTCGTGCCGCTGCCTACGAACGGGTTTTGAGGGCTCATACGAAGCAGGAACTTCGGTCATGTCTGGAAGAGCTGAAGCGCTCAATTGGTCCGAGCCTACTGGAGGTGTGCGTACGCCGCGGAGCAAGGAAGGATTTGGGCAGACCGGCAACTACTCCGAGTCAGAACAAGAACGCATTCATGGAGTTTATTGAGCGCAATGGTTAGTGTGGACGAACGAGCTGGTCTTTGCGCGTAAGTGGCCTCGGGGCTATCCTCCTTCTCACGGTTCTTTGAAGCATCAATCATAATCAACTCGAACCAAAAACAGCCCTTGTGGAGGAGCCGTTTTGCCGGCAGCCGAGCGGTTGCGAGCCGCAAGGATGGCCTTGAGGCCGTCCGCCGAACGTTTGTGCGCACCGACTTCCACAAGGGTTCCGACGAGCGATCGGACCATTTGCTTCAAAAACCGGTCGGCGTAAGCTTCAATCCGCAGTCCGTCTCCCTCTCGAAAGACCGTGAATCGTTGAAGGTGACACATGGGGTCATCGTTTTCTGTAGGCTGTGTCTGAAACGAAGAAAAATCATGCGAACCGATCAGGTGGAGGCTGGCTGTATTCATCGCCGCGTCATCAAGAGGCTGATGGATGTGCCAACGATAGTCACGTTCAACCGCCGGACGCTCCGAACGATTCACAATTCGGTACTCATAGAGTTTGCCTTTCGCCGAATGCCTCGCATGGAATGTATCCGGCATGAGCCTGGCTGACCGCACCACAATGCTCTTCGGCAGGTGGGCATTTAACGCTCTGCTCCATTCACGAGGCGTCATGTGTCGGTCGATACGAAAGCTTGCAACTTGCCCCAGCGCATGAACTCCCGCATCGGTACGTCCAGCGCCGATGACCGGTACGTTGGTTTGCGTGACACCGAAGATGGCCGCTTCTATGGCTTCTTGAATCGTCGCCTGGCCGGGCTGACGTTGCCACCCGGCATAGGCAGTGCCATCATATTCGAGGATAAGTTTTATGGTGGGCATGACACCCGTGGATCGCGATGACGGAAACGATCATCGGATATCCGATCTGTTACTGGCGAGGAACGAGACAATGCCCTGATAGAGCGATTGAGCGACATCCTTGACGAACACCGGTTTCTGGAGGAGGTCTTCTTCAGTAGGGTTTGAGATATAGGCAATCTCGGCCAGGATACTGGGCATACTCGTAAATCTCAACACGTAAAAGGGAGCGGTTTTGACGCCATGGTCGTTGACGGCATAGTGCCCGTTCATTTGAGCGACCATCGCCTCTTTGGCGTTCCAGGCGAGCTCCAACGAGGCTTCGATCTTCTTGGCGGTCAGCAAATCCGCGACGAGATATTCCCACCCGACCCCGGTGTTGCCGATGGGCGTGCCATTTTCTCGCGCCGCCACTTCCAGGGCCCGTTGATCCTTGGCCTCTCCGAAGTGATAGATTTCAATGCCTTTGACGGAACGCAAGGGATGCGAATTCACATGGATGGACACGAATAAATCGGCCTCGTGGCTATTGGCAAACTTGGCCCGGTCTCCCAGCTCAACAAAGACATCACGGTCCCGTGTCATCATCACGCGCAGGTCCGGTTGTTTGCTCAACAGCTCCCGGAGTTGGAGTCCCACTTTCAGTGTGATGTCTTTTTCTTCCGTTCGTCGAAGACCACGTGCTCCGGGGTCCCTTCCCCCATGCCCAGGATCTATCACAATCGTGGTGTAGCCTTTTGCAGGCGGTGCAATCGGCTGAGGGGCCGGAGGGACTGAACGTGAAGGGATCTCACGTAGTCCGTTTGGAAAAGCAGGACCCGGTTCTATGGGCGGGGTGACATCGACAACCAAGCGGGGCGGATCGGAAAGTGCGAACTGCTTATACGTCCGAAATGATGTGGTCGGGAGGGACACGGCGACGGTGTGAGGCGTAAGTTGACTCACCATGAAGGGAGAAGGGACCGTACCATCGGCGGCCTTGGCCAGCGCCGGTTGACTCAGCGAAGCATAGAGAAGCGCAATGACCACGCGACTCGGATTGTCCTCTCGTTGCTCGACGACCTTGGTGTGGCGATCTAAATCCATCACGAGTCTGGTTTTTCCCGGGCTGGTCATCACACGGAGGTTTCGGACAGTAACAGGAGCGAGAGAAGCGGTCGTGGCACCCACCTGGGGCTTCTTTGACTTCGTTGCCGTCTGAAGACGATGGTCGGGGGATCCGGCCCAGGCCGGCTGAATCAAGCCGGCCTGGGCGGAAAAAAACAAGATTCCGCCGAATAACAGGAGAGTAACGGGCTCGACTGACAGCAGCCGTGGTTCTCGTGCTTGCATGGACCCTTTTCACTCGAAGAAGATGGAAAACTATTCTCAGATGTCCGTCGCCTTGTCAAGAAATACGCTAGTTAGTAATGCGGAACCCGCATTGACTGTTCTGGCATCCCGACGGTAGCGTGAGAGATGCCGACTCATCTGATCATCGATGGGTATAACCTCCTGGGAGGTGGTGGAGCACGTTCCGGACACGTCGAATCGGCCCGCGAATCGTTACTGCGCGATCTTGCGGCCTACCGTCACCGCAAGAATCATCATATCACCGTCGTGTTCGATGGTTGGCAGCAGGGCCGACCGACGGAGGAACGGGAACATCGCACCGGTGTACAGGTGATCTATTCGAAACGGGGAGAGCGGGCGGACCAGGTGATCCAACGGTTGGCACGGGAATACGGGGTCGACTGTGCGGTCGTCAGTTCCGACCACGAGGTCGTCAATGCAGCCAAGGCGCAAGGATCCTTCGTCATGGGAGCTCGGGAGTTCGCAGGAAAACTTCGCGCCTTGACGGCTCCGGGCGGCGCCATGCCGTACAAGGAACTCGATGTCGGAGATGACGAGCGCTCAAGGCGAGGACCGGACAAAAAGGGGAATCCTCGGAAGCTTCCGAAGTCTCAAAGACAGCGCGACCGTCAGCTCAGGCGATTTTGAACAGCTGTTTCGCATTGTCGCTGGTCAGCTCGGAAATGTGTTCCAACGACCGAGATGGCGCATGCAGGGACGCTAACTGTTGGGCGACCAACGTCACGTTGGCCGGTTCGTTGCGCTTCCCTCGATAGGGGACGGGCGAGAGATACGGGCAGTCGGTTTCGATGAGTACGCGATCCAGCGGCGTGTGCCGGGCGATCTCGCGAAGCGCCGTTGCGTTCTGAAACGTCAGGATTCCCGAAAACGAAAGATAAAATCCCAGATCCAGAGCCTCCTTCGCCAGCCAGCCATCCCCGGAAAAGCAGTGCAACACCCCACCGATTTCTGACGCCTTCTCTTCTTTCAATATCGTAATCGTATCCTCTTGCGCCTCTCTCGTGTGAATGATCACGGGTAGCTTGAGTTCACGCGCAAGCTGAATCTGTTCGCGGAATCGTTCGCGTTGTTCCTTTGGGGAGGAATGATTGTAGTGATAATCGAGCCCGATCTCTCCATACGCCACAACCCTGTCATTTCCTGCCAGACGGCGGAATTCATCGTACCAATTGTCCTCGATATGCTTGACCTCGTGCGGATGAACCCCGACCGAGGCATACACAAAGGGAAAGCGATCGGCCAATGCGGCGGCAGATCGACTGGTGGTGAGATCGCAACCGATGGTGATGAACATCCCGACTCCGGCCTCCCGCGCCCGAGCCATCATGGCGTCTCGGTCGTCGTCGTAGCGGCTGTCGTCGAGATGTGTGTGCGTATCGATCAACATGGCTGCACATCCTACCATGGCGAATGAATCCACGACACACACGTTTCTACACTCCGTTTGGTCTGAGCGTGTCGATCGCCGACCACGGCATCACGTGCCCGTCGTTGCCGAAGTGTCGTGGTATTCCGATACTCAGAGAGGGCGGAGATCAGCAGACTGGCTTGGGGGTGATCGCAGTCGCAAGCTCATGCAACAGATGCTCGGTTTCACCCCAGCCAAGGCAAGCATCGGTGATCGAGACGCCGTGAAGGAGTGCCACACCCTCTTTCCATGCTTGTTTGCCGGGGTTCAAGTTGCTTTCGAGCATCAACCCCATGATGCTTTGGCGGCCTTCCCGGAATTGCCGCAACACCTCATGGGCGACAACGCCTTGACGGGTATGGTCTTTCTTGGAATTGTCGTGCGAGCAATCGATCATGATCGGGCGGGCGATGCCTTCTTCCTCGACCGCGGCCTCTGCCCTGGCGACATGTTCGGCTTCGTAATTGGTTCTTCCGCCTCCACCGCGCAACACAATATGGCGGTCAGGGTTGCCCATGGTCTTGATGATTGCGGTTTGGCCGTCGGCGTTGATACCGACAAAATTGTGTGGAGTGCGGGCGGAAATCATCGCGTTGATCGCGACCTGCATACTGCCCTCGGTCCCGTTTTTGAATCCGACCGGCATGGACACGCCGCTGGCCATTTCCCGATGAGTTTGGCTCTCCGTGGTGCGGGCGCCGATCGCCGCCCAACTGATCAAGTCGGCGATGTATTGCGGGCTAATCGGATCCAGCAATTCCGTCCCGCACGGGAGGCCCAACTGATTGATCCTGAGGAGAATCCCCCTCGCCAATTCCACTCCCGTCGCGATATCACAGGTTCCATCGAGATGAGGGTCATTAATGAGGCCTTTCCATCCGACCGTTGTTCTGGGCTTTTCAAAATAGGTTCGCATGACGATGAGGAAGCGGTCTCGCAAGGCATCGGCAACGGGTTTCAGCTTGGCGGCATATTCATAGGCGGCCTCCGGATCATGAATAGAACAGGGACCTACGATGACCAGCAATCGGTCACGATCTTGCCCATGAAGAATGCGGCGAATCGCTTCTCTCGTTTCGACGACAAGTGCTGCCGCCTGATCGGTAATAGGCAGTTTTGTCTTGACGGCACGCGGAGAGGGGAGCGCCTTGATTTCAATAACGTGCTGGTTATCGATCGGTCTATTCATGAATTCCCGCGCACCCTGTTTTGGCCCTTGGTCGACTCTGCCCCCGAAAGGGTAGGAATCTAACGAATAATAGCAGAAAAGTCCATACTGCCTAACTAGGCGGCCGATTTGAGAGAATTGGCGCTCGGAATGGGTAGTTCTTGCAATTTTCAATAGGGATTCTTATCCTAAAGGCTATGTGGTCGATAATAGGTAGATCCACCTGTCTCTCCTCGTTACTCCGCCTTGGGGTCGCGGTGGGGATGATTTGCATGATGGTGGGCCTGGCGCCGTTTGCCGTGGCCCAGGACGTTCATCATGAACTGGCCGCGGCTGATTCGGATGGCCACGAACATTCGGACACCGACATTTGTCAGTGGGTTCAGCACCATACCGCCGGCTCGGTCGATTATGATGTTCCTCGGTTAGCTCTTTGCGAATCAGTCCAACAGCAGGAGCTTCCGTCCGAAACGATTCTGCTGTCGGCAGCCCCTTTGCTCGTCGGTCCTTCCCGCGCTCCTCCCCATTTGTAATCATCACGTCAGTCTCTGGATAGGAAACAGGCTGCTCGGTATAGGGTATGCCTGATTCCGTCCCATGTGTCCATGATCGCAGCGTTATGAATGAGGGGGCATGATGTACCCAGTGGTGAGATGTGTATTGTGCGCAGGGTTGGCCATAGGAATGGCCTGGTGTCACTGTTCCGGCGTGTATGCGGCTGACAATGGGGAGCCCTTGGTCATTACGGGGGTGGTCCAAAATCAGGATCTTCGCCGAGTGCCCTTGGCGGTCGTTGAGGTGAAGAACCAAGAGGGCGAAACGGTGTCTTCCGGAGCCTCGAACGATGCCGGCGAATTCAAGATCTTCGTCAAGGAGGGCGGCACCTATTCCGTCAGCGCCCTTCAAGAAACCTATCGAAGTGAATATATCGTACTGACGTTGGGTGACGAGCCACCAAAACCTGTGACGCTCACCCTCTCAAAAACCACGGAAGTGGCGCTCGAGGTGGTGTCGCCGCTGCCGCCCATTCAGGCCAAGGCCTCGAGTGAGACCTATTCGCTCAGCCGGAGAGAAATCGATGTCCTCCCGCGCGGGAACAACATCAACCTGGAGGATCTGTTGGTGACGATCCCCAGCGCAACCTACGGATCGTTGAAGCAGGTCCACATCCACCAGGACCATGCCAATCTTCAGTTCCGCATCGACGGGGTTCCGATTCCGGACACGGTCTCTTCCACGTTTTCGGATGTGATTACGCCCAGAGCCTGGGAGCGGGCGGATATCGTGTTGGGTGGGATGGAGGCGAACGTGGGGAACAAGGCGACGGCGCTTCTCGATATTACGACCAAAAGCGGGACGAGGCCGGGATTCGGGTCGGTTCAAATGTTCGGAGGGTCGAACCATACGATCAATCCGTCCGTCGAGTATGGAGGAGCCATCGGCCAGAAGTTCCGTTACTACTTCTTGAACAGCTATACGGCGACGAATCGGGGGATCGAGCCCCCAACTCTCGGCCATTCCATCTTTCACGGGCAGAGCGAGCGGAACCAAACGATGTTTCGCGGAGATTATCAGCACGATAACAACAATAATTTCACTCTGCTCTTCTTGAATTCCATCGCCAAGTATCAGATTCCCACGCGTCCGGGCCAGGCGCTGAATCCAACCGTCATCGGTCTGTTACCCGGAGGATTTACTCCGGTACCGTCCGAAATGGTGGATGAGAATCAGAAGGAGAACAATCAATACGGCCACTTGGTCTGGAGGCACGACA
>CAZNBG010000046.1:0-12436 GCA_964570915.1 uncultured Nitrospira sp.
TGTTAGTTGACGAACCGGTTGCCGGCATGAGCGATAAGGAGACGGAACAGACCGGTCGATTACTGACGGCGCTGGCTGAAAAACACGCGATCGTCGTGATTGAACATGACATGGACTTCGTCCGGCAGATCGCACGCATTGTCACTGTCTTGGCGGAAGGGACCGTTATTTGCGAAGGCACAGTCGAAAAAGTTCAAGCTGATGATCATGTCCGAGAAATCTATCTCGGCCGGGCTAAGGTTGCACATTAGTTCAGAACGGAAACAATCGACTATGGCACAAGACACAACCCGTTTGACGCTGATGCTCGAAAATGTCAACGCCTACTATGGTGAAAGTCATATTCTTCGGAACGTCTCCTTTACAATTGAGCCGGGAGAGGTGGTTTGCCTGATGGGCAGAAACGGGGTCGGAAAAACAACCACCTTGAAGACGTTGACCGGTTTGCTTCCGATAAAATCGGGAAAGATTACATTCGACGGGGTGGATATTACTCATGACCGAACGGATCTCCGTGCGAAAAAGGGCCTTGCCTATGTACCGCAAGGTCGGGAAATCATTCCACACTTGACGGTGCACCAAAACCTTCTCCTCGGATACTGGAACCGGCCATCCATTAGTGGTGACGTCTCTGAGAAGGAAGCATTCGATGAGGTCTATCATCTCTTCCCGAAGTTGACCCAGATCCTCCACCGGCCGGGTGGCGTGCTCAGCGGAGGTGAGCAACAGCAGTTGGCAATAGGAAGGGCGATCTTGTCCAGTCCAAAACTTCTTCTTTTAGATGAGCCAACTGAGGGAATTCAGCCGTCGATCGTCGACCAGATCGAGGACGTCATTATAGGGTTCAAGAATTCACGCCGCTTTGCGATTCTGTTGGTCGAACAGGGACTCCATTTTGCCGCCCGACTTGCGGAGAAGTACATCGTGATGGCGAAAGGGGCGGTGAAGGCGCAGGGCAAGAGCACGGAACTAAATGCTGATATGGTCCGACAACATCTGACTGTATAACCGAGAGGTAGAAGAGCTGGACTCCGTCTCGCACGTTGTGGTAGGTATCCACTGCTATAGATAAGCAGCAATGTTATCTCGACAGCGTTTGGTCGTTGGCAGGCGGTAGAGAAACATTTCCCAACCTAAGAGAGGTGGGACGAACGATGGATCTGGTCTTGTTCATCCATCGGTGCTGTAGTAAGTACCCCCCTTTCTGAACGTACTAAAATCCACTATCATCACAAGAACAACTTATCATTTGAAGCAGTTGAATATCAAGTTTTAACCTTAGGGAGGAGGAGCTATGCGTCTCAGTCCGAGAGAGCAGGACAAGCTGATGATTTATGTTGCGGCCCAGCTTGCGACCGACCGTAAGAAACGAGGTCTCAAGCTGAATCACCCCGAAGCGGTAGCCTACCTCACTGCCGCTGTGTTGGAAGGGATTCGTGATGGAAAAACCGTCGCTGAATTGATGACCTATGGTACACAGCTTCTTTCGCGTAAGGATGTGATGCCTGGTGTGCCTGAGATGATTCGCGAATTCCAGGTGGAAGGAACATTCCCGGATGGCACGAAGCTCGTTACCGTCCACAATCCGATCCAATAGGCAATAGGTACCCTGTGTCGAACGGTAACGGTCGGCAGCGGGTCGTGTTTGCAATGGCTTCTGGAACACAAGGGATTGGTCCGAAGATTTCCGTTTTGCATCGTATTAAAAGGAGTACAGGAACATGAAAGCGAAAGATTTACGGGGTTCTAAGGACGTCAAAGCAGGAGAGGGTGCTCCCAAGGCTGGACCATCCAGGCGAGAGTTTCTTGCGCAGGGTGGACGTGTCGCGGCGGGAATCGGGGCGGCCTCGCTTTTGGGAAATGCGGGTCAACCAGGGATGGCTCATGCTGCGAATGAATCGCTGATGAGGAAGGTCAGCGGAACAGGAGGAGCGAAAATGAAGAAGCAAGACGCGCCCCAGAGATCAAAGGAAGCATTAGCCGCTGCGGTGAAAGCCGAGTTGTCTGCCCCGATCATACCGGGTGAGATTATGACAGTGGCGGGTGACATTGAGCTCTTCAAGGGGCGAGAGACGAAAGACATGACGGTGAAGAATGTGGGTGATCGACCAACCCAGGTTGGGTCAAACTGCCACTTCTTCGAATCGTATCGGGCGCTAAAGTTCGACCGTGAACAGGCGTTCGGGTTTCGGCTTGCCATTCCAGCCGGGACGGCGGTTCGGTTCGAACCCGGAGAAGAGAAGAAAGTGACGCTTGTGGCTCTTTCAGGGAACCGGCTCGCGCAAGGTGTCAACGGATTAACGGATGGATTGCTGGATGATCCCAAGGTCAAAGCCAAAGCTGTGGCACTTGCGGCTGATCGTGGATTTGGAAAAGGAGGCGCCCGGTGAAGATTTCACGCAAACAATATGCATCGCTCTACGGTCCCACTGTCGGTGATCGTGTTCGGCTTGGCGATACAGACTTAATCATTGAAGTTGAAGAAGATCGTATCGTCGCTGGCGAGGAAGCGGTCTTTGGCGGTGGGAAGACCATTCGTGATGGGATGGGGCAGTCGGCTCGGGCGACCAGTGCGAGTGGTCAGCTCGACACCGTGATTACCAATGCGCTCATTCTTGACTATACCGGCGTCATCAAGGCCGACATCGGCATTAAGGACGGTCGTATCGTCGGCATCGGTCATGCGGGAAATTCCGATCTGATGCCGAATGTTACGCCGGGGATGGAGATCGGTCCTGGTACGGAGGCCATTTCCGGAGAAGGCCGCATCATCACGGCCGGCGGGATCGATACGCATATCCACTTCATCTGCCCACAACAATGTTGGGAAGCGCTGTCTGCCGGTCTGACCACCATGATCGGCGGCGGGACTGGGCCTTCCAGTGGAACCAGCGCGACGACCTGTACGCCGGGACCATGGAACATTCATCGGATGTTGGAAGCCTCAGAAGGTATTCCGATCAATCTCGGCTTCTTGGGGAAGGGCAATGCCTCTCGCCCGGAGGGGTTGAACGAGCAAATTGAAGCCGGCGTCATCGGGTTGAAATTGCATGAAGATTGGGGCACCACTCCGGCCGCCATTGACACCTGTTTGAGCGTCGCGGAGCGGTATGACGTGCAGGTTGCCATTCATACCGATACGCTGAATGAAGCCGGGTATATCGAGGACACCATCAAGGCCATCAAGGGAAGATCGATCCATAGTTTCCATACGGAAGGTGCAGGGGGTGGTCACGCGCCGGACATCATCAAGATTTGCGGTGAGCCCAATGTGCTGCCGTCCTCGACCAACCCCACGATGCCGTTTACCGTGAACACGATGGATGAGCATCTCGACATGTTGATCGTGTGCCACAATCTGAACCCGCGGATCCCCGAAGACGTGGCGTTCGCGGAATCCCGCATACGGCGTGAGACCATTGCGGCAGAAGACATCCTCCATGACATGGGTGCGATCAGCATCATGTCCTCGGACTCACAAGCCATGGGCCGTATCGGAGAAGTCATCACCCGTACCTGGCAAACCGCCCATAAGATGAAGGCTCAACGTGGCCACCTCGCACCGGCCAGTGGAAGAGATTCGGCACAGAACGACAATTTCCGGGCTCGGCGCTATGTGGCCAAGTACACGATTAATCCGGCCATCACGCACGGCATCGCTCATGAAGTGGGTTCGGTTGAAGTTGGAAAAGTTGCCGACCTCGTCATCTGGAGGCCGGAGTTCTTCGGTGTCAAGCCTGAGATGGTGCTGAAGAGCGGTTTCATCGCTCAGGCGCAAATGGGTGATCCGAATGCGTCGATCCCGACACCGGAGCCGATCATCAGCCGCCCGATGTTCGGTGCATTTGGTCGTGCCCTGTCCAGCACGAGCTTTACCTTCGTGTCACAGGCTGCCTTGGATCATGAGATTCCCAAGCGGCTTGGTTTACAGAGGCGCATCGCGGCCGTGAAGAACTGCCGTAGCGTGAAGAAGCGAGATCTCAAGTTGAACGACGCGCTGCCGAAAGTGGAAGTCAATCCGGAGACATACATTGTGACGGCGGATGGTGTCCCGCTCACCTGCGAACCGGCGATTGTGTTGCCGCTAGCGCAGCGGTACCAGCTGTTCTAATCCAGCGGGAAGCCCGCGCCTGGAAAGCGGGTGAATCTATCGAACAGCCGGCTCGGCTACGAGTACGGGGTCATCATGATGAATAGCTGACCGGCTGTTTGTTTTTCCATCTAGCCGATATGAATACACCCGCGTTACTCGAAGGGCTGCGGTTTATCGACACATTCTTCCCGTCGGGAGGGTACGCCTTTTCTGCGGGATTGGAAGCGGCTGTGCAAGGCGGGGCCGTGAAGAATTCCGATCAGCTTGCCCGTTACATTGAAGATTTGCTGCGAGGGGGGATCAGCCGACGAGAAGCACTGGCCACAAAAATAGCCAATCGAGCGGGAGCTTCAGGAAGAATTTCAGCAGCCATCGACATTGATCGAAGACTCGACGCCACGAAGCTCGGTCGGGAGTCCCGGTTGGCGAGCCGTCAAATGGGGCGGCAAGTGATCAGAGTTGCGGCCGATCAGATTAGGGCAAAGCCGGTGCTGAATGAGTATCGCGATGAGGTGGAATCTGAACGAGCTCCTGGCCATCTAGCGGTGACGTTTGGGCTTACGATGGGGGCGAGTGGCTGGAAGCCGGACGAAACAGCCGCTGCATTCCTCTACCAAACTGCCGTGGGCTTTGTGTCTGCGGCCATGCGCCTGATTGCGATCGGCCAATACGAAGGGCAGTGCATACTGGGCGAATGGCTTCCGTTGATTGAACGAATCAGTCGAGAGGTGACCCCCGAAGCGGCGATGAGTTCGTGGTCGCCTATTCAAGATATTTATGCGATGCGACATGGCTCTCTGGAGTGGAGGCTCTTTCGGTCCTAACACGGAGGTCCGTCAGCATCGTTACGCATAGAAAGGAGCAAAGCGGCGGTTGACGGCCTTTGGTCTCAGCTACCCGCTCGTGAGACTACCATGCATGATCTAAATCGTGACCACAGTCATAATTGGACTCCCACTCAGGCTCGGAAGAAAGGTATACCGGTCATTGGTATTGGAGGACCTGTTGGATCAGGTAAGACGGCGCTGGTCGAGGCTCTCTGTCAGAGGCTCCGCGATCGATACAGCTTAGCCGCTGTGACGAACGATATTTTCACGAAAATCGACGCGGAAATTCTCACGAAGCGTGCGGCTTTGCCGGTCGACCGGATCTTGGGAGTCGAAACCGGTGGGTGTCCTCATACGGCGATCCGGGAAGATGCCTCACATAATCAGGAGGCGATCGATGATCTGCTTCGCCGCCATCCGGACGTCGAGTTGATTTTTCTCGAAAGCGGAGGAGACAACCTTGCGGCGACCTTCAGCCCCGAACTTGTCGATCATGTCATCTATGTCATCGATGTGGCAGGAGGTGACAAGATTCCACGAAAGGGCGGGCCCGGTATCACGAGATCGGATTTTCTCGTCATCAACAAGATGGATTTGGCGCCGCACGTGCGCGCAGATCTGTCGGTCATGGACCGGGACACCAGACGGATGCGCGGCGATCTTCCGTTTGCGTTTACCAATATTCTTTCCGGTGAGGGGGTAGATTCCGTCGTCGCTTGGTTGGAGCAGCGCATACCCCAGCGGACTGGGCGCTCATAATCGTGCCGACTCCTGGGGTACAGCGAAAACGAGCGTCCCGGAAAGCGAGTGCTTCTCCAAGAAGAACAACTTCTCGGAGGAGAAACACCCCCGGACGGTTCGCGACCGAATTGGTCGGACGGGTCGGTGAGCTCAAGCTTAAGTACGCCAAGCTTGAACGGAAGACCGTCATAGCGCATTCATACTTCACCACACCTTGGAAGCTGCTTCCTCCCATTTATCTTGATGACACAGGAGCCGCCTATACGCTCCTGGTCAATCCATCCGGTGGTCTTGTTGGGGGTGACTGTCTCACCATCGATATGAGTCTGGATAGGGACGCACACGTCCTGATCTCTGCCCCTTCCGCCAATCGTGTCTACCGCACTGAGGGAAAGGTCTCTGAACAGCATATCAATATTACCGTCGGGTCTGGTGCGGTCTTGGAGTGGTTACCGGAACATACGATTCCTTTTGCCGGGTCTCGATTCCGACAGACCCTGCAGGCGCATCTCGAGCCGGGTGCGGCCATCGTCTTGTGGGATGCCATCGCGTCGGGACGAATTGCCCGAGGCGAACGATGGGCATTTACAGACCTCGAGAACGAGATCCGAATCACGACCGCGTCGGGAGGGTCGCTCGTGGAACGCTATATTCTCGACCCGGCAACGGACTTGGGTCGTGTTGGACTTGCGGAGGAATGGGATTATGTCGCCTCACTGTATATCGTCAACGATGCGATGTCATCAGATGTTTGGCGTCGATTGGAAGGCAAGGTGGCCTCCATGCTTGACCAAAAGCCAGGACAGGTATTGGGTGGAGTCTCGACGCCGGCTATTCCGGGTGTCGCAATCAAATTGCTGACGAGGACCGCCCCCGACCTCACGCACATGCTGGACGCGTTATGGGCAACCGTTCGCGAAGAGCTGTGGAATCTCCCGCCTGTGTCCTTGCGAAAATATTGAATGTCTCAACGCGCAGAGATGTTTCGTCGTTCGTTGCGCGGGTAGGGTTATGAAGGAATCGGAAGATCTGAAGCTTTGACGTGGGCAGTATTGGCAGTCCGAAGTGACGAGGCCAATCCGAGCCGTGAAAGGGTGAAAATCAGCCATTTCGAGGGATCGAAATTATACCAGCGAGGGCCGTTTCGGTAGTCACTTTGGTAGGTATGATGGTAGTTGTGATACCCCTCGCCGAATGTGACTAACGAGACCAGCCAGCTATCGCGACTCGAATCCGCCTGGCTATGGGGTTGGCTTCCCCACAGATGGCACACGGAATTAATGCAAAAGGTCGAGTTGAGGACAGCAAAGGTCCGGCCGACGCCGGCGAGCATAAAACAGCCGACCCCGCCAATCCAGCCACCGTAGAGAAAGCCTACTAGGAACGGGAGCGCCAAGCCTGAGAGGAAGATCGGTGTGTAGTACCGATGTTGCCACATGACGACCGGATCTTGCCGGAGCCGTGTCGCATATCTCTCGTCCGAGTAGCGCTCATCGGAGAAAAGCCATCCGCAATGGCTGTGCCAGAATCCTCGCTGCGCGTTGTAGGGATCGGCATCTTGGTCGCAGGCCGCATGGTGGCGGATGTGATCGGCTCCCCACTTCAGGGCAGAGTTTTGCAGTGCCCATCCCCCGGCGATGAGGAGGCCTGCCTTGACCCAATCGGGACACAAGAAACTCCTGTGCGAAATCAAGCGATGGTAGCCAACCGTGATGCCCAGTCCGGTGACGATATACAACAGTCCGAACATGGTCCAGTCTAACCAGTTATATCCATAGAGCATGCCGAAAGCGGGAACGCCGAGGATCGCGCTGCCAGCAATGAGGCCGAACAGGAGTACCGTGACGTAGACGGAATAGGTGCGCTTGAGCGTGATGGTGGGCTGTGCGGGTGCTGTCATACGGGTGCGGTTACGGGAAGGAGTAGTCGTTCATGTGAAGCAGGAAGTTCTTGCAGATAGCCGGGTTCGAATCGGTGGATCAGATTTTTGAACTGTACCAGGACAAGGAGAAAATAGCTACTGGAGAAAGGCCAGTGACAGCCCCTTGTTTGACATTGACAGCGGGCGGTAATATTTCATATACATACTCGGTCTCAGTCAGCCTCGCCAGCGGGTCGTGAATCGTGTCCATGGTAAGCGCTGTCGTTACGAAGAGTCTTCCTGGCCGAGAGGAACACTCGGAGAGAGCGGGTCAGGAACCAGGATGGTTGGTCTATCTACTACAAGGAGGCAGTCCATGAAGAGTGCGTTAACAATAGTATTTGGTGTAGCAGCCGTCGCATTGGTCGCGGCGCCTCTCACCTCGTATGCGGGTGGAACGGTCACCGGGAAGGTGACGTATGCCGGTAAGGCGGAACAGAAAGAGTTCCTCTTCTCCAAGTTTCCGAATCCGAAGTTCTGTCCACAGAACCCAAATAAGAGCCTGATGGATGGGGACAAGCGGTTTCTGAAGCAGATCGAGGTTGGGAAAGACGGTGGGTTGAAGGGCGCGGTCGTTGCGGTGGCGGACATCGAAGACAAGGCGTGGATGGATGGTTATACTGGGACCGAAGTCGTGGCAGCGTTCTGCGAATTCCAGCCGTTCAGCGGGATCGTCGTCAATACGCGACCGTTCAAGGTTGAGAACACCGATGCCGACCCGGAGGATCCTAAATCCGTTCAGGGTGTGCTCCATAACCCACATAGCTTCACCGTAAAGGGCACGACTTCAGCCACCGGTTTCAACATCGGTCTCGCCAAGAAGGGCGATAAGCTCGATAAGCCGGTGACATTCCGTGGCGGGGCAGAAAAGGAAGGGTACTTCCGCTTACAGTGTGACCAGCATGAGTTCATGCAATCGTTTTTCCTCCCTGTGTCGAACCCCCATTTTGCCGTTGTGAAGGACGATGGTTCGTTCGAGCTCAAGGACGTGCCGGCCGGCAAGCACAAGATCGTAGCCTGGCATCCTTTTGCGGGAAAAGGAAAGAAGGTAGAGTTTGAGGTTGAAGTGGCCGATGGCGGCACCGCCAACCTCAAGGCTGAAATCAAGTAGACGGCGTTTCAGTCAGGCGGTATGATCTGTAGACGAAGGGCAGCGGATTGTTCCGCTGCCCTTCGTGTTTTCGGCACCATTCCAGCCGAGTTCGTCACCTTGCCTTTCTATTTCTGCAGTAGGTAAGATGCCACTTTTAAGCGTAGAGCTGAAGGGAGTGGTGTGTCACGAGAACTCTCGCTGGCGGAAGTCTTCCAGCTTGGCTACTACTGGGAAACCAAAATCCTGCTGACAGCAGTGAAACTGGACGTATTTTCCGCCATAGACACAAAGCCAAAACCCGCCCAAGAGATCGCAGGTCGAATCGGTGCGGATGTCTCAACGCTCTGTATGCTGTTGAACGCACTTGTGGCGATGAAGCTTTTGACCAAAAGCGATGAGCTGTACGGCAACTCCTCCACGGCACTGACATACCTCGTTCGGCAGTCGTCCCAATATGTCGGCCATCTACTTCTCTTGCATGACGCTGAATGGAACAACTGGGGACAATTGGAAGAGACGATTCGAACGGGACGACGGGCAGTCGATCGGCACATCTTCGAGACCGATCCTGAACTGGGAAGCAAGGTGTTGGCGGTACTCAATCGGATCGGACAGCAAAGCGGACCAGATTTGGCCAGACGATTGAACCTAACGGGATCGGAGCGGCTGTTGGATCTGGGTGGGGGAGCAGGAACCAATGCCATCGCCTTTTGCCAGGTGTATTCTGAATTGAGCGCCACGGTCTTTGATCTTCCGGCGACGCTTCGGTTGACTGGAAAAACTGTGAAGGAAGCCGGATTGGACTCGCGGATTCGGCTGCTGCCGGGTGATTTCAACACCGATCCGCTTGGCGGCCCGTACGATATCGTCCTCATGTCCGATATCCTGCACTATCAAACTTTTCAGATGAATCAAAGTGTGGTGGAGAAAGTCTTTGCCTCTCTTGCGTCGGGGGGGCGGCTGGTGATTAAGGATCGGTTTCTGGAGGAATCCGGCGCGGGTCCGGCTTGGATTACCGCATTTGCGGTCCACATACTCGTGAACACCCAGAGAGGCAGTTGTTACCGAACGAGCGATGCAATCAATTGGTTGGCCAGGGCCGGGTTTGTCTCTGTCATGGAGTTGGAAAAGACAGCGGTGGTGCAAGGCCTGAAATCTCGTGAAGCGTGAAGCCCGCATCGACGAGTCTGCGAGGCGAGCGTCGTTCGCGAAACACGAACCCAATTTCGAGATGCGATTCACGGGATACGAGCGACGAAGAGCAGAGTGATGGATTGGTTAAGAGAGCCGGGGTTCTTCGGAACTCATGCAACAACCGGCGCGGATCTCAGCCAGTTGATGGCCACGTTGTTCACGACTCTCTTTGTCGTTGGATGGCTTCAAGCCCGCAAACGAAATGCAGATGCGCACCATTGGTTGATGTTTGGGGGAATGATTTCCATGCTCAGCTTCTTCGTCGCCTACTATCTTTTCCGACAGCTTGGCGTGTTGGCTGTTGAAGGAAAAGAGGGGTTCGGCGGTTCTCAATCACTCTATGATTACGTCTTTATCCCGGTACTTACGCTCCACATTATTCTGGTCATTATTGGTCTCGTTATGGCGGTGTACATGATCGTGTTGGGCTTTCGTTCTCAACAGTTCGTTGACGGGGTTCGGTCTCTCCGAGTATCGCTTCTTCAGTCGCCACGGGGAACGATCGGGCTTATATTCGTCGGAATTGCCGTGGTGGTGCTCGGGCTATTCTTCTCGCGGGTGGCGACAGCCGGATTTTCAATGCGAAAGCTGGAGGTCTATCTGGCGTTTCTCTTCGTGGTCGCGTTTGTCTTCGCCATTGAGATGGCTATTCAACGAATTTGGCCTGACGGAGCAAGGCGGCATCGAGCGCTTGGCCGATTTACGATGGTGATCTATTGCGTACTGTTTGTCACGGGAAGTTTTACCTATACCATGCTCTACATCCTGTACCCTGGAAAGATCGGGTAATTCATGAGTGCTGGGGCTGAGGATTCGGAGATCTGGGAAATGCGCGCATCAATAGTCTATTCGGTCGATTTTCAATACGTATGGCTTGGCAGGGGAGTCTTGTGATGTTGACCTGCGGGTGTGGTCGCTGGATGCACACCGAGGGAATCGAAGAACGTATGAGCGGTGGGATACGCCAGTGGTTTGTCCGATCGGAATGTCGAGGTTGTGGCCTGAAGGTTGGTGTCGATGTGCCGGAGGGCCAGGCGCATGGACTCGTTGACCGCGTGATATGGACCGATGAGGCCTTGCATCGGTTAGATCGCATGCAGCCCTATGTGGCCACGCTCGTCCGGGACGAGGTGAATCTCGGCGTTCGTGCTCGAGGTCTCCGCGTGGTCACAGACGAGACGGTCCTGCATCCTTCCGTGGGGGAGCGTGTGGAATGGGAACCTGACGCCGAGCAGCGCTTGGATAGGGTGCCGGCGCCCGTTCGCGCAATGGCTCGAATCGAACTTGAGCGCACGGCGGCGGATCGTGGGCTCTCTCGTGTCACGGTCTCTCTTATGGAAGAGCTCAAGGCGAAGTATTTTGGGATGGGCGCTCAAAAAGGTTAGGGCGAGGCTGGAACGGGAATGTTGCATCGAATGGCATTGCGGGTGCTCCCCAGCTTGAGTCTGGCGGTCACGGAAGATTCCGTGCGCAAGCAAAAGCGGATTGTAATGTTCGTTCCCGGGTTGATCGCATTCGGGGTGTACCGCCTGGCTAAGCACCTCGTCCCGATTACGGATCCGCTCGTCCTGTTGATGGTCAGCAGTCTGGTGGCCGCGGTCACTTCGGTCCTGGCTTATAAGATAGGGCGCGCCGCGTCATGGTCTGTGATGTTCCGCCAAGATGGCACCCGTCGTCTCGGCTGGTTGGCCGGTTGGATCGGAGCGGTCTATGGCATTCAGCTCTCGTTGTTGGTGCTGACCCTGCTCTGGATCATGAATTACAATTACCTCCAACATCCCGATGGGCCTGCGATGATGGCGATCATCATCTCCTGTACGGCCGTGGCGCGCGACGCATTTGAAATTGGACATGTTCGCAAGCTTTCCATATTGGGGCGGCCATTTCTGACGTTTCCCGATGGTGAGGAGTTCCGCGTACTGGTGCAGCGTCGGGCTTCGCAGTTGGGGCCGTGGGTTTTGACAGGATTAGGTGTCGGCGCAATGGCCTCGTTGTCTGGGCTGGCGATCACTGATGAGCAGGGTGCCGCCCTCACTCAATTGCTGAGCGTGACACTTCTCGGCGGTGGTCTCGCCCTCTGCGCCTATTTTGCCGGGCTGTATCCCTCCATATCTTGGGTTCACACGCTCCGTCAGACCGCGCCGAGCGCATTGCTGAAGTATTGGTGGTGGCCTGGGATGGCCGTTGCTTTCACGTACTGTTTGGTAACGATGGGACTGGCGTTGTTTGTCGCGAGGCAGCCGGCGATTACGCTGGGCACCGCAGCCGCGATGGGTGCGCTGGTCACGGCGATGATGGTGTTATATGGCTACTATCTAGGTGCTCGGCGTCACGTTGAAGACGAACAAGGCCCTCAGCTGTCGAGTGGAATGTTGCGCTGCCCCTTTGTGATGGGGATTCTTGGTAAGACCGGGCATGCGGCGGACGGTGCCGGAGGGGAATTGGCCTTTGAGAAGAACGGAACCAAGGGGTAGATCTATGGAGCGAGAATTTCAGGTCAGACGTTCCGTGATCAGTCTTGTGTTACGCCTCTGTGTGTTCTTGAGCCGCCTTGGTTTTGCGTTGTC
>CAZNBG010000047.1:0-12365 GCA_964570915.1 uncultured Nitrospira sp.
AAACAGAGGCGGCCGAAAAGCGCGCCTCGACTTGAAAGCGCTCGTCAAGGCACAAGCGTGTGCGTTCGGCGCCTCTCCTCAGTCCATCACGACCGTGAATCTTTGCACCATTTGTCATGCAGATCTCTTTTTTTCCTATCGGCGAGAGGGGAAAGTCAACGGCACCATGGTCAGCGCAATCGGCTTGCCGCTGACGCGAAGATAGGTCAGACTCTGCCAATTCTGAGGTTCTTCCGCTAGAATAAGGACGGTTCGCTGAATGAGCGGCCGAGACTCGTGAGAGTGGACGATGGAACCGCTCATCCAAGAGACGATCACCAAACGTGTTCAGACGGTACTGACGAACATTCGGTCAGCTGAAGAGAAAGCCGGACGCCTCGCCGGTAGTGTTCGACTGGTGGCTGTGACAAAAACCGTGATGGTCGAACACATTGCGGAAGGGGTGCGCGCCGGCTTGTCCATCTTGGGCGAAAATCGTGTGCAGGAAGCGCTTCCTAAAATCGCTGCGCTTTCTCAGGCGCCCGTTCAGTGGCATTTTATCGGGCATCTCCAGCGGAGGAAGGTACGATCGGTGATCAGTATGTTCGACTTGATCCATTCAGTGGACAGCTTGGATCTGGCGTATGAAATCGACCGTCGTGCTGGAGAAGCCGGCCGTCAACAGAACGTGTTGCTGGAGGTGAATATCGGGGACGAACCGACGAAGGCAGGGTTTTGTGTGGACGACGTGGTGCGATCTGTATCGAGCATCGCGGAACTTCCGCATATCCGTATCAAAGGTCTCATGACCATTCCTCCACCGACTGTTGATCCGGACTTGGCTAGGCCGTATTTCAGGAAACTCCGGGAATTGGCTCGCCAGATCGTGGCATTACAGATACCATCCGTGAGAATGGACGAACTATCGATGGGAATGTCGAGCGATTATGAAGCAGCCATCGACGAAGGGGCGACACTCGTCCGTGTCGGCACCGCCCTTTTTGGAGCGCGCCATGCGTAGGACGGTTCTGGCAAGACGTCTTGGTTTCGTCGGTGGCGGTCGAATGGCCGAAGCGTTGATCAGTGGAGTTCTCTCGGCCAACTTATACAAGTCTGAACAGATTCAGGTCGCGGATCCGGATGCGAGCCGGCTGGACCACCTCAAGAAGGAATATGGAGTGCAGGTCGGTGTCTCGAATCATGACGTGGCGGCCTCAAGCAACGTCGTCGTGCTGGCCGTCAAACCGCAGGTGATGGCCGAAGCTCTCAAGGGGATCAGCGCCGTATCGACCAAGCAGCTCTTGATTTCAGTGGCTGCCGGTGTGCGAATCAGTCGAATTATGGACGCGTGTGGGCCGCACACCCGCGTTATTCGCGCGATGCCGAATACGCCGGCGATGGTCGGTGAAGGGATGACGGCGTTGGCGATCGGGCCCGGAGTAGGAGAGAACGCAGTCGCCTGTGCCCGGCGGATCTTTGGATCGGTCGGCAGAGTCGTTCCCGTCGACGAGCGTCTCATGGACGCGGTGACCGGGTTAAGCGGGAGCGGACCTGCATACGTGTTTCTCGCGATAGAAGCCATGGCCGATGGTGGGGTAAAAATGGGGTTGCCGCGCGAGACGGCCGGTCTGCTCGCGGCCCAGACTGTTTTGGGCGCCGCGCGGATGGTCTTGGAGACTGGGCAGCATCCTGCTCGTCTCAAGGATCAGGTCACCTCCCCAGGCGGAACGACCATCGCGGGACTGCATCGGCTGGAGCAAGGCGGCCTTCGCGCTGTGTTGATCGATGCCGTTGAGGCTGCAACGAAGCGTTCTCAGGAGCTTGGAAGCTGATGTTCGTACTTGGAAATACCTTGTTGGGCTTTGCGACCGTGCTGGATTATGCATTGACCTTCTATAGCTGGATCGTGATTGCACGGGCGCTCATCTCTTGGGTGAATCCGGACCCGTGGAATCCGATCGTTCAGTTCCTGACTCGCGCAACGGAACCGGTTCTCGCTCCGCTCCGACGGCGACTGGGTTCGGGGATGGGCATTGATTGGTCACCGCTGGTCGTCATTGTCGGAATCTGGTTTGTGCAGATCGCCGTCGTCCAGTCGATTAAAGATTTTGCGTTGCGCATGAATTGACTCAACCAATGGGGGATGCCATGAAGATCACACCGCTCGATATTCAGCAGATGGTCTTTCAAGTCAAACTTCGTGGCTATGATCGCGAAGAGGTGAACCGCTTTCTGGAAGAGATCGCGCAGACGGTCGAGTCCCTGAATCGCGATAACATGACATTGCGTGACCGGATTGTGTCGCTTGAGCAACAGGTGTCGGACCTGAAACGGACGGAGGCGACGTTGTCCAACACGTTGGTCTCGGCGCAGTCGTTGGCAGATGACGTGAAACGAAGCGCTCAGCGCGACGCCGAATTGGTCGTGAAGGAAGCGGAATTGAAGGCCAGCGAGCTGTTCCGGCAAGCACGCGTCGAACTCGGAAATACGCAGCGGGACCTCTCCCTGCTTCAAAAGCAGCGACTGCTCATGGTTGAGCGGATGCGCGCGACGCTGCATACCTTCGAACGGATGTTGGATGTGGAAGCGAGCGAAGCGTACCAGGATCAAAGCGTCATGCAGGAAGAAAAGATGGAAGGTGAGTCGAGTCCTGCCCGGTGACCTTCTATCGCTGATGGTGCTGCCAATGCGCAGTGCTGCTTGTGTCTCGTGCACCTCTCGTGTCGGCCATCATCCCCATGTCTGATCCGCGTATCCAATCAGCACTCGATCGGGCCGTTGCCGATGGCGTGTTTCCAGGGGCGGTCTTGGCGGTGCGGTGCGGAGACAGACCGGTTGCTCACTTTGTTTCCGGACGGCTGTCGATCTCTCCCCCAGGGCCTCCCGTAAGCGCGTCCACCATCTATGATCTGGCTTCGTTGACCAAACCTTTGGCGACCGTCACGTCCCTCGTGTTGCTGATCCAGCAAGGCCGTTGCGGGCTTGATGATATCGTGGCTGACCATCTCCTTGAATGCGCCGATACCTCTGTCGGTTCCGCCACACTTCGGCATTTGTTGACGCATTCATCCGGATTGCCGGGATGGCGAGGATTCTATGAACGCCTCAGTCCGGATGGGCTGGTCCCTTCATCATCGGAGGAGAGGAAGTATGCGAAGCAGTCAATGCTCAGCCTCATCCGATCCGAGGCGCTGGTCTACAAACGGGGCACGCGCAGTCTCTACAGTGATCTCGGCTTCATGGTGCTCGGCCTTGTTGTTGAGCGATGCAGCCGACAATCGATGAAAGCCTTCCTTCGGGATCACATTGTGAACCCGCTGGGCGGAGTTCAGATCGAATTCGTTGTGCCGGAACGATTGTGTGCGTTTCTGGAGGAGGTCGGGAAGGATAGAGGTGGCGTGGCGCCGACGGAGGTTGACTCATGGCGGGGGCATCTCCTATGCGGAGAAGTGCATGATCAGAATGCAGCCGCGCTGGGCGGCGAGGCGGGTCATGCTGGGTTATTTGGGAACGCCGACGCTGTGTTGGCGATCACAGGCGCGTGGTTGCAGGCGTATCATGGGCGGGCGGCTATTCTCGATCAGGGCATCGTCCAGGAATTTACACGGCGCCCGGCACAGGAAGGAACATCGAGTTGGGCGCTTGGATGGGATACGGTCTCGGTGCCGTCGTCTGCGGGGCGCTATTTCGCAGATCGATCATTCGGCCATCTCGGCTATACGGGGACATCGATCTGGATTGATCCGGTTCGGGAATTGGAGGTCGTGCTACTCTCAAATCGCGTACATCCTTCAAGCCGGAATGAAGCCATTCGGGAGTTCCGGCCTGTGATTCATGACCTGGTGTACCAGGAGTTTGTCGGGCTTGGTCACGGTCGATCCGGGTAGTCGATCCACGTTTCTTTTTCTGCCAGGTAACGCGTGCCTTTGAAATTGGTCCGTGTTCTCATGCGAGTGAATCCCACATCCTGAAGCTTCTCCACCAATTCCTTCACCGCGGCCGCAATGGTAGAGTGCGATCGACTCTCAACGATGAGGGCTTCATACATCACCTTGGCCGAGTATCCTCCTTGTGTCCGGTTGACCAGGATTGCGCGGTTGAAATACCGGTCGCTTGGATCGACTCCCTCAATTTGGTGCTTCTCGACCAATCCCTCTTTTTTAAACATCAACGGCAGCGTGCTCATGCGTCTACATTCCTCCGAAAAACAGTGGCCGATGAGAATAATCGGATGAATTATTATAGAAGGTCATCCTGGGTGCCTGCAACTCGTTGACAAGCTTGGCTTCGATTACTATGATGCCTACCCTCATCCAGTCGGAGGCCCGTCCGCCCCTCCCCATATGAACATTCCCAATAGCCTCACGATTCTTCGCATCCTCTTGGTCCCTGTTTACATCGGGTTTATGACCTACGGGTCATATGGGTTGGCACTCCTGACGCTACTCGTAGCAGGGCTGACGGACGCCATCGATGGCCATATTGCGCGGAAACTGAATCAGCGAACGAGATTGGGGACGTTACTTGATCCCCTTGCAGACAAGGTGCTGCTGACCTCGAGTTTCATCTCGCTCGCGATGCTGCATCTGATCCCGTCATGGCTTGTCATCCTCGTCGTCAGTCGAGACCTGATTCTCTTGTTGGGGACAGCGGTTGCTCACGTCACGAGTACGCCGATCAATGTGACTCCAACGTTTCTGGGAAAGGGAACGACTATGCTTCAGTTGAGTTACGTTCTCCTGATTGTCCTATTGACATGGCGAGAACTTGACCGCGGCGTGCTGACCCCACTTCTCGTGGTGATGGTTGGGTTCACTCTTGCCTCAGGGTTGCATTACCTCTATCGCGGGTATCGAGCTGCAAACACCGCTCCTCCCCTTGCGTAAGGGACATATCAGAAAGATCCCTCCTCTGAACTGTTGAGTAAATAATGCAATAGTTTTTGACAGGTTTTTGACCCACCAGTAGACTCGCTGTGTAGTCCTAGCCTTCCTTCACAATTGGCTCAGGGAGCCACAACAGGACGAAAATCTATGGCCACGTTTGCGTATATCGGGCGGAGTAAATCGGGGGCAGTGAAAAAAGGCGAGCTTGTCGCGAAGTCGCGTGATGAGGCGGTGGAACAGCTGCGCAAGCAAAGTGTGGTCGTGACCAGTCTTGAAGAGAAGGCGGCCAAGGAGGGATTCAGCTTTAGTCTGGGAAGCGGGGTGAGTGAAAAAGACCTGGTCGTTTTTACCAGACAGTTCGGAACCATGATCAATGCCGGGTTGCCCCTCATTCAGTGCCTCGAGATCCTTTCGACGCAATCGGAGAGTGCGGCTCTGAGGAAATCTGTCGGCGAAGTGAAAGTCATGGTTGAAGGGGGCTCGACATTTTCGGACGCACTCCGCAAACACCCAAAAATCTTCGACGACCTGTACGTCAACATGGTCCATGCCGGTGAAGTCGGAGGGCTGCTGGATACCATTCTTGGCCGTCTTTCTAAACACATCGAAAAGGCGATGAAGTTGAAGGGACAGATTAAAAGTGCATTGGTGTACCCCGCGGCCATCGTCGGTATCGCCGCGATCGTGATCACGGTCCTGATGATCTGGGTGATCCCAGTATTCGAAAAGATGTTCAAGGAAATGTCCGGCGGGAAGATGGCGCTGCCAGCACCAACGCAGCTAGTCATCGACGCGAGCAATTTCGTGCAAGGGAACTGGTACATCATCTTGGGAGTCATCGTGGCGTCTGTGATAGCCGTCAAGAAGTATTATGCGACTCCACAGGGCAAGTTGGCGATCGACAAGCTCGTGCTGAAATTACCTGTGTTCGGGGATCTCGTCAGGAAAGCATCCGTGGCGAAATTTACACGGACACTGGGAACGCTGTTGGCCAGTGGTGTTCCCCTGCTGGAAGCCTTGACGATTTGTGCAAAAACCTCCGGGAATAAGGTCGTGGAAGGAGCGTTGCTTGATGCAAAAGTCAGCATCAGCGGAGGAAAGACGATCTCCGAACCCCTCGCGAAAAGCGGAACGTTTCCCAAGATGGTGACCCACATGATCTCGGTCGGAGAGTCCACGGGTGCGCTGGATAACATGCTCGGAAAAATCGCGGATTTCTACGAAGACGAAGTCGACGAGGCAGTGGGAAACCTTACGGCGCTCTTAGAGCCGATGATGATGGTATTTTTGGGCGTCACCGTCGGATTTATCGTGGTTGCGATGTATCTTCCGATTTTTACGATGGCATCCGCGATCGGTTAAGCACACAACTCGCGCTTGGGCGGCGGCTTCGTTCCGCATGATCGAGGGACGAAGCCGCGCCCACTACACAGAACACTCCTGCATCGATTCGATGGCGAGCGACGCATTTTCCAGACACTTCTGGTCGATGGAACTTCAGACACAGTAAGTCGGCGCCTCGCCGGTGGAAGCTAGTTGCTATGGGGAGTGTCATTGCATGGCAGACATCAAGGCCAGAATCTATTGGTTGATGGGGTGGCGGGTCGTTCTCGTTACGCTTCTCTTGGGATTGTCCCTAACTTTCCAGGTCACCAAGGGCGAACGCGTCGAAACCTTCTATGCACTGATCGTCTTTACGTACGCCGTAACCATCCTTTACGCGCTGGTGGTCCGCTGGCTCAGCGACTCCGAATTCTTGGTGCAGTTCGCGTGGGCCCAGATTGCCGTTGATTTCATGCTGGAAACGGTATTGATCGCAAGAACGGGAGGAATTGAAAGCCCATTCGCCGTGCTCTATGTCATCAGCGTGACGGTCGCCAGTTTGGTTCCGCGTCGCCGTGTGGGACTCTTGACGGCCAGCCTCTGCATCATCCTGTTTGGAATTCTAACCAACGCGCAACTGTATGGACTCGCAGAAATCTGGGGGTGGCTTCCACATTCTCGCTTGGGCTCTGCGGAAACGCTCCAGGCCTTTGGTGTGTATAGCCTGGCGTTCCTGGTCGTCGGGTTTTTGAGCGGGGCGCTCGCGGATCAGCTACGGCTGGCAGATCAATCGCTTCGTGAAAAGGAACAGGGGCTGAGCCGCCTGCAGGCGTTCCACGAGAATATCGTCCACAGTATCAGCAGCGGTGTGTTTACAACCGATGATCAAGGTCGAATCACGTCATTCAATCCTGCGGCACAGGAAGCCACCGGCTACAGTTTTGAACAAGTTCACGGGCGGCCCTGGCGGGAAGTGTTTAATTGGCATCCCAGTCAGGAAGAAGACGACCACATGCAGGATGTGTCCGCCAACTTGCGGTTTGACGTCGAGTGCAAGCGGTTCGACGGCAATCGGTTGATCCTCGGCATGACGCTCGCGCCGTTGCACGAACGGGGGGAAAAGACGGGTCTCGTCGGTGTGTTCAAAGATCTCACTCAGATCCGTGATCTGGAAGAAGAAATGCGACGCAAGGAATGGCTGGCCAGCCTGGGAGAGATGTCGGCGGGCATGGCGCACGAAATCCGGAACCCGCTGGGTGCCCTCGCCGGTGCGATGCAGATGCTTCGGAAGGATCTCCATGCCGATGAAACCAGCCAACGTTTGACGGAGATCGCGATTCGGGAAGCGACTCGATTGGATACGATCATCACCGAGTTTCTCCAGTATGCCAGACCGCCCGCGCTCAATTTGGCGGAGCACGATTTAAACAAAGTCCTTGCCGAGACCCTTGATCTGGTACACCATGAAGCGCGGGCCAGAACGAATATCACCATAACGGCGGCCCCGAGTAATGTCGCTTTGCCCGCGCAAGTGGATCAAGATCAAATGAAACAAGTGTTTTGGAATTTGGCGGTCAATGCCTTCGATGCGATGCCCAAGGGCGGACAGCTGACGATCACGACGGGGTGCAGAAAGATCGATGTCGCGGGACGCAAGGCGGAGGTCATTGAGGTGTCCTTTCATGATACTGGAGAAGGCATTCCGAAGAACAATCTCGGCAAAATCTTTCTCCCATTCTTTACCACCAAAAAGCGAGGATCCGGCTTGGGATTAGCCGCCGTGCATCGCATCGTCGACCTTCATGGCGGATGGATCAAAGTGGAAAGTCAAGAAGATCAAGGCACTCGATTTGGAGTCTGCTTGCCTCGCACGGCAGATTCGGGAATACGACTGTGGCACGAGGGTAGAGAACCGTGGAAAAGATCCTAGTCGTTGATGACGAACAAAGCTTGCGCGAAGTGTTGAGCATCATGCTCAAACGAGCAGGGTATGCCGTGACCAGCGTCATGGACGGCGAAGAAGCGATCGAGCTTCTGCACAAGGAGATCTTTGATTTGGTGATCACCGATTTGAGGATGCCGAAGGTCGATGGAATGGAGATCCTCAAGGCGGTGAAGTCCGCCTCCCCTGAAACGGTCGTGCTGATCATTACCGCCTTTGCAACCGCGGATTCCGCCGTCGAAGCCATGAAGCAAGGTGCGTATGACTATCTGACGAAGCCGTTCCAGGTCGATGAAGTCCAGCTGATCATTCGTAATGCGCTGGAAAAGCGACGTCTTTCGACGGAAAACATGCTCCTCAAGCGCGAGATGGCGAGCCAATCGTCATTCGCGCAGCTGGTCGGCCAAAGTGAGGCGATGCAAAAGGTATTTGACGTCGTGCGGAAGGTTGCCGATTCGAAAAGCAATGTGCTGATCTGCGGTGAAAGTGGAACGGGAAAAGAGTTGGTGGCGCGCGCGATCCATTACAACAGCGTCAGAAGCGCCCTTCCGTTTGTCGCCGTCAATTGCAGTGCGGTGCCGGAAACCTTGCTGGAGAGTGAGCTGTTTGGCCATATGAAGGGATCGTTCACCGGCGCCATTTCCAATAAGGCGGGATTGTTCGAGATTGCCAACGGCGGAACCATCTTTCTTGACGAGATCGGTGATACCACTCCCACAATTCAGGTGAAGCTGCTACGGGTTATCCAAGAGCGTGAATTTCGGCGAGTGGGCGGCAGTCAAGATATCAAAGTCGATGTGCGAGTGGTTGCTGCGACCAACAAGGATCTTGAGAAAGCAGTCGCAGACGGTTCGTTTCGAGAAGATCTCTACTATCGTTTGGATGTGATTCCCATTCGGCTTCCACCGTTACGTATGCGTACCGGTGATATCCCATTGCTGGTCCATCACTTTCTTGAGCGGTTTTCGAAAGAGAGCGGCAAGCCCAAGCCTGTGATCGGCCAGGAGGCGATGCATGTCTTGCTGGGGCATGAATGGCGCGGCAACGTCCGTGAGCTGGAGAATCTGATTGAACGGGTCGTCGCCTTCTCTGCGGAAGGACTGGTAACGGACGCAGATGTGCGCGGATGGCTCCATCGCCCGGCGACACAGCCGCCGTCACAAGCGATGCCGATGGACTTGACCGACGAAGGATTGGATCTTGAAGGGCTCATCAACGGGATCGAAAAGGATCTGTTGCTGAAGGCGCTTGAGCGATCGAAATGGGTCAAAAAGAAAGCCGCTCGGATGCTTCGATTGAACACGAGATCATTCCGGTATCGGTTGGAGAAGTATGCTATAAAGGGAGGTCGTGACTAGCCCTTCTCCCGAATCGACCATTTCCCCCGCATCGATTACCGTTTCCGCACCCGCGAAGATCAATCTCGTGCTCCGTATCCTGGACCATCGACCCGACGGCTACCATAATCTCTGGTCTCTGATGCAGACCGTGAGATTAGAAGACGAACTCTCGCTTTCCATCAACCACGGTCATTCGACCATTACATTGCGGTGCGATGAGCCGTCCTTGAAAACGGACCCTTCCAATCTGGTCTATCGTGCTGCGGCGGCCGTACTCGGACAGAGCGGGCGAACCGTTGGATTGGACATGGCCCTCACAAAGCGAATTCCGATGGGGGCTGGGTTAGGCGGCGGGAGCAGCGATGCGGCTGCGACGATCCTCGGGCTGAACCGGCTGTTGAGGTTGGGATGGTCGGCGGAAAAAATGGCCGAAGTTGGTCAAGCCCTTGGAAGCGATGTGCCGTTCTTCTTTTTTGCTCCTTCGGCGATTGTGGAGGGGCGAGGTGAGAAGGTGACCCCGGTACGAATCAATGGAAATCGATGGGCGGTGTTGGTCAACCCGGGCTTTCCGGTTGAAACCAAGTGGGCCTATCAACAGCTCTCTGCAAGCCGAGCTGGAATCGAGCCGTTATCTCGTTCTCATGAGTCGCTGCGGGAACAACGTGAATTAGAATGGAAACACGTGCTGGAGACAGCAGAAAATGACTTTGAGATGTCTGTGTGTAAGGCGCACCCGACACTTGACGATATTAAACGGCGGCTGCTGACGGCCGGGGCTCAGGCGGCGTTGTTATCAGGCAGTGGTGCGACGGTCTTCGGTGTCTTTCGTGGCGAGGCTGAGGCTCGTCACGCACAGGCATCATTCTCAGGCGAGCCGCATTTCAGGGTATTTACGGCGGCCACCTGCACGCATTCATGGCCGGTCGATCTCAAAGTATCGCCAGTCGTTTCTTGACAGAAGCCGGAGATTTCCTATACAGTTTTATCCTTTGATTGGCTTCCCGGTAGTGTGTGCAGCGAACGAGCGGGACGGCGTGCCGAAAGCTGTTGCCGCTCACCGCATAAGAACCGCTAGAGAATCCAGTACGTTATAGAAACGCGAGAAGACGGTTTCGGCAGGTCTCATGAACAGGGAATTGAAAATTTTCTCTGGCAACGCCAACCTTGCGCTTGCCCACGAAATCTGCGCCTATCTCGGGCAGAAGTTGGGTGAAGCCACTGTCTCGTCCTTTAGCGACGGAGAGATTCGGGTCAAGATCGATGAGAACGTGCGTGGCGCCGACGTGTTTGTCGTACAGTCCTGTTGTCAGCCGGTCAATGACTCCTTGATGGAGTTGTTGATCATTGTCGACGCGTTGAAACGTTCGTCGGCCAACCGCATCACCGCGGTCGTCCCCTATTTCGGGTATGCGCGTCAGGACCGTAAGGATCAGCCACGTGTCCCTATCACCGCGAAGTTGGTTGCAGACTTGATGACGACCGCCGGAGCCGATCGTGTTCTGTCGATGGATCTTCACGCCGGCCAGATCCAGGGGTTCTTTAACGTGCCGGTCGATCATTTGTATGCGCTCCCGGTCTTGCTGGACTACATTGTGAAGAAACAAATCGCGGACATGGTCGTCGTGTCGCCGGATGCCGGTGGTGTGGAACGGGCCAGAGCGTTCGCTAAGCGCCTTCAGGCCAACCTAGCGATCATCGACAAGCGGCGCGAAGGCCCGAACCAAGCGCAGATTATGAACATCATCGGCGACGTGCAAGGGAAAAGTGTGTTGCTCTTGGATGACATGATCGATACGGCAGGGACGATTGTGCAAGGGGCCCAGGCCTGCGTCGATCAAGGGGCCCGAGAAGTGATGACGGCCTGCACGCATGCGGTGCTGTCGGGGCCGGCCTTGGAACGACTGCAGGCGTCGTGTCTGGCCCAAGTTGTGGTCACCAATACCATTCCGTTGCGCGGGAAAGAGCTCGTGTGTCCAAAGTTGCATCAATTGTCGGTGGCGCCTCTGTTGGGCGAAGCCATCAGACGGATTCATGAAGACGAGTCGGTGAGCTCACTATTTGCCTAGGCGACCAGTATCGACAAGGTATTGCGTCAGAAGCGGAGGAGACGGAGGAAGATCATGAAATTCGATTTGACAGTGGCAGTAAGAGAACAAGTGGGTAAAGGTGCTGCACGGTCCATGCGGCGGTCGGGAAAAATCCCGGCGGTGCTCTACGGCCAAGGGGAATGTCTCTTGCTGACCGTCAGCCCCGAGGAATTGGTTAAGATTTTAAAGTCTCGTGCCGGTAGCACCGCGTTGATCTCTCTTGCTGTGAATGGGGCCAAGTCCAAACCGAACCGCACCGCACTCCTGCGGGATTTTCAAGTTGATCCGGTCAGTGGAGCCGTGTTGCACGCGGACCTCTTTGAGATTTCGATGAGCAAGCCGATTCGGGTGAAAGTTCCCATCAAGGTCATCGGTGGAGTTCCAGCCGGCGTCAAAGAAGGCGGTGTGTTGCACCACAACATGCGTGAGGTGCACGTGGAGTGTCTTCCAGCGGCATTGCCGGACCATGTCGAAATCGACGCGTCAGCATTGACTATCGGCAGCGGTATTCATTTGAAGGCAATCGGAGTGCGAGAGGGTGTGCGTTTTTTGGATGATCCCGACCAGATGGTTGTCAGTGTGGCTGCGCCGATGTCGGACGCCAAACTCGAAGCCTTGCTCACCAGCACCGCAGGCCCGGCAGGGGAGCCAGAGGTTCTGGCAAAAGGCAAGGACGCAGCCGCTGGGGCAGAAGGTGCCGCAGGTGCCGAACCGGCCAAAGCCGGTGCAGCAGCGCCTGCAGGGGAAGCCAAGGCAGGAGAAAAGAAAGAAGCCGCCGCGGCTCCCAAGGCCGAAAAGAAAGAAGCCG
>CAZNBG010000048.1:0-9595 GCA_964570915.1 uncultured Nitrospira sp.
CATCGCAGAGGGGGTACCTGATTACATACGTTCTGATAACGGGAATGAGTTTAGGGCAAAGGCTTTGAGGGAATGGATTGAAAGTCTGGGCGTTAAGACAGCATATATAGAGCCTGGGCCACCCTGGGAGAATGGATAAAACGAGAGCTTCAATGGAAAGCTCAGAGATGAGCTCCTGAACGGAGAGATCTTCTACACACTGAAGGAGGCACAAAACCTGATTTAGAGAAGAGAAAAAAACAACAAAAGGCTAAATTCGGATTCCGGGTGGAGTGGCTCGATTTCGGCGCGCCGCCCCACGGCGGTATCGCCTTTGGATTGGATCGATTGGTCATGCTGCTCGGCAATGCCGACTCGATCCGCGATGTGATCGCGTTCCCCAAGACCCAGAAGGCGCAGTGTCCGCTGACCGATGCGCCGTCTGCCGTCGGCCCGGAGCAATTGAAGGAGTTGCGCATTAAGCTGGATCTCGTGGAGTAGGTCCGTATGGCTGCCAACACCTTCGGCCGCATCTTCACCGTCACCTCCTTCGGGGAAAGTCATGGGCCGGCGATCGGGTGTGTCGTTGATGGATGCCCGCCCGGTCTCGCGCTTTCCACGGACGACATTCAGAAGGATCTCGACCGCCGGAAACCTGGCACCTCGCGCCATGTGACCCAGCGTCAGGAATCGGATCGCGTTGAAATTCTGTCTGGATTGTTTGAAGGTCAAACCACCGGAACTCCGATTACGTTTTTGATTCGCAATGAAGATGCGCGAAGCCGAGATTATGGGAATCTGATCGATACCTTCCGTCCCGGGCACGCGGATTACACCTACTGGCAGAAATACGGCATTCGCGATTACCGAGGAGGTGGACGCGCGTCGGCGCGTGAGACAGCCGTCCGGGTCGCCGCGGCTGCCATTGCTAGGAAGTGGCTCTACGAGAAGCACGGCGTCGTGATTCGAGGATATCTGAGCCAGTTGGGGCCTCATGAATTGCCTTTCAAAGATTGGGGCGTCGTGAGACAGAATCCGTTTTTCTCCGCCGATGCAGAGGTGGTGCCGAAGTTGGAATCGTTTATGGATGAGCTGCGGAAGGCCGGCGATTCAGTGGGAGCCCGGATCACTACCGTGGCGGAGCATGTGCCTGTTGGATGGGGCGCGCCGGTCTACGCGAAATTGGACGCCGATTTGGCTGCGGCGATGATGAGCATCAATGCCGTCAAGGCTGTTGAGATCGGGGCAGGCTTTGCGTCGGTCACCCAACGTGGGTCCGAACATGGCGATGAACTCACGCCCGAAGGCTTTGTCACGAATCACGCCGGTGGCATTTTGGGAGGCATTTCTACGGGGCAAGATATTGTTGTGACGGTCGGGATCAAGCCGACATCGAGTATCCGCATCCCGCGCCGGTCCATCGACAAACAGGGCAATGCGGTGACGGTTGAAACCAATGGCCGCCATGATCCCTGCGTCGGAATCCGCGCCACCCCGATCGCTGAAGCCATGATGGCACTCGTACTCATGGACCATGCGCTGTTGCATCGTGCCCAGAATGCCGATGTGACGACGACGACTCCCAAGATCGCAGGCTCTTCAACGCGAGCGTCCGTCTCCACGAGTAACACACCGACTGCGAAAATCGATCCCGAGCCTGCCGAAGCATAACCAATCCCACTCTCACTCGGGGCGTGCGAAAGCCGTGTGGGATACCGAGCAACTATGACGGCATCCGCCGATTCAGAACGCACATCTCAATAGGTTGAAGAGTGGCGAGCAGGTCTGAGCCGACTTGCTGTTCGAGGAAGGCAAGAAACGTATCGATCGTGTCGCGCGAATCGACTATTTCAATGGTGATGGGGAGGTCTTCAGCCAGACGTTCGATCTTAAAGGTATGAATCACGCGGGTGTGGGCCCCAAATCCCATGAGTCCCCGGTAGACCGTGGCTCCGGCCAGTTGCCGCGCATGGGCCTGCGCGACGATCCATTCATAGAGCGGCCGCCCATCGTGTTTATCGCGTTCGCCGGAAAAGATTCTGAGCAGACAGCCGCGTTCAATGCGCATTGATCATTTCCAGAGAAGGTAGGCGGTGGAGTAGCCGAGCCACACGGCGCCGAGGCCCAGGGCTGTGTGGCCGACGACATTTCCGCAAGCGAACCACAGTTCTCCGTCACGCAGCAGGTTCATGGTTTCATTGCCGAATGCCGAAAAGGTGGTAAACCCGCCGAGAAGACCGACAATGAGAAAGGCCCGGGTTTCCCCCGTGAGGACACCTCGAAGATCTGCTAACTCTGCCAGAAATCCGACCAGGGCACACCCCAGGACGTTGACGGCTAGGGTGCCAAAGGGAAATTGGATGTTCTGACTCAGTTGTTGCGCGTACCCGCTCAGGAGATAGCGAAGAATTGAGCCGATGAAGCCCCCTGTGCCGATAAGGAAAAGGGTACGCAGCGTAAGACTCGCTCCAAGTGGGTATGGGTGACTAACGCCTTATTGTACTGGAGTGTTTCAATCGAGTCACGTGGCCTGGTAGGGGAGGTGTCATGATGCACGTGGTCTGGATGGAACACATCGTAGTACAATCCGGATGCGAGTGAACCAAGGAATAGCTGAATGATTGAAATCTATACAGATGGTGCTTGCAGCGGGAATCCCGGACCTGGGGGATGGGGTGTGCTGTTGCGGGATGGCGATCAGGAAACAGAATGGTGTGGGGGAGAGCCGGCGACGACGAATAACCGGATGGAGTTGCGTGCAGTGATCGAGGCCTTGCAATCGCTCACTTCGCCGGTGACGGCACGAGTCTATACCGATTCGCAGTATGTTCAAAAGGGCATCAGCGAATGGATCCACAACTGGAAACGGCAGGGCTGGAAAACCGCCGCCAGAGAACCGGTCAAGAACGAGGATTTATGGCGACGTCTCGATCGGCTGGCCGCGGATCACACGCTCGAATGGCACTGGGTCAGAGGGCACAACGGTCATCCGGAGAACGAACGAGTCGATGGGTTGGCGCGTGCCGGTCTCGAACAGGCTCGCCGTGCTGGTCAATCCGTTGGCGGACAAGGGGGCGATCCTTTCAAGAAGATCTACGGGTCAGCTGGCCTCCCTCCAATTCTGGATATCCAACATGCCACGGTCTATCGAGGCGAGACCTGCGTCTTTTCGGATTTCTCCTTTGCGCTGCACGCTGGAGAACATGTGGCCATCTTGGGGCCCAACGGAGCGGGCAAATCGACGCTTCTCAAGTTGTTATTGGGGGAAGTGCATGCCATGCCGAAGGACGAAACGAGGACGGTGCTGTTCGGTGAAGAGCGTTGGAACGTGTGGGATGTGCGGAAACGGATCGGCATCGTGTCGCACGATCTCCAACGCGACTATCTGATCTGCGCCGATGGACTGAACGTCATTCTCTCAGGATTCTATGCGAGCAATGATACCTATGACTATCAAGAGTTCGGCGAAGCACACGTCGCACGGGCGCATGAGCTGATGCAGGAGTTGGGTATCGCGTCCCTGGCTGCTCGACGGTTTGGGCATCTTTCCACCGGAGAGCAAAGGCGGTTTCTGTTGGGGAGGGCGCTGGTACATGATCCGCCGGTGTTGGTGCTCGACGAGCCTACGAGCGGCCTGGATCTTAAGGCCTGTTTTCAGTATCTCGATGTCCTGCGCATGCTGATTCACAAAGGCAAGACCGTTCTACTCGTGACTCACCATTTGCATGAAATTCCGCCCGAGATAGACCGGATAATTTTCCTCAAGGACGGGAGAATTCTCGCCGACGATACAAAAACTACGCTACTGACCGGCGATCGGGTCAGTCGGCTCTTCGAGAGCAAGATTACCCTCGTTCAGGCCAACGGGTGGTATCAGGCCTTGCCGGGATGATGCCTATGCGTCTCCCTCCATCCATTCTCCACAGAATAACTTCTTTGTTTTGACGGATGTCCTTCCCCGAGCTAGGCTTCAGGCACCGCTATGAAAAGCTGGCCGGGCACGTTCCGCGACCTCTTGAACCCCCTCCCTCCGCATCACTGTTTTGTATTGTGGGCGGCGCTTTGCATGTGGGAGGCGATACAAGTGCTCGCTTAACCAGGATTGGCTGAAACCTGGGTCAGCCAGCGCTCAGGTCAGTCGGATCTCTATACTGACCGTGGGTGGCCGGGTTGCCGGCAACTGGGTGACCCAAAAACCTATTCGCCTCTGGAAATATCTCCAAGTCCAAAGCCTTCGCCAGCGACCACTGCCAATCCATCTGCCTCCGGCACTGCCGTCCTAGACCCGTCACGGCAGCTACATAGTCGGAAACCAGTGCCGTTTGCCGAAGTGTCACTGCCGCTACCTCTGTTGAGTGTGAGACAGGACAAAGATGGTTCCATTACCGGCTCATGGGCCGGATTGGTGGCGCAACTCACGGTCGGGTATAAGGCCGATGGAAAGGGGCCGGAGATTCTTGGTGATTCGAATCTACTGCCTACATCCGTCCACTCGTTTCATACGGCTGTTGCGGTCGCAACGAGGGCGGTGGGATATGATCCCCGATACCTGAGTGTGCGCATCCTGGTTCCGACCCAGTTGGACGGACCCAGCGCGGGAGGGGTTTTTGCCGTGGGTATCGCTTCGGCACTGCTCGGCGATCCGATTCGCCAATATGTGTGCATGTCGGGCACCATCGAGCCCGATTCTGAGATCATGCCCGTCGGTCGGCTGGTGGATAAGATGAGTGCCTGTCGGGATCTCAAAAAAAGGGTGATGATCGTGCCGGATGGATTGGACAATAGTCATCTTAATTTCACAGGAGCCGAGCGAGCCATCCAGGTGATTGAAGTACACACCCTCGTGGAAGCCTACAGTGCTGCGACGGGGCAATCGCTGCGTCAGGTTCCGCTCAACTAACACATATCAAGATCAGGAGAGATCATGATGAGGACCGCGATGAGACGGATAGGATTGATAGTGGGGACTTTCGGTCTCCTTGTATCCGCTGCATGGGGGGCCGAACCGGTCAAAATCAATTCATTGCTCACGTATCCGGAAGCGTACAAGATGAAAGTGGTTCAGGTGGAGGGCATGGTGCGGAACTACCGGATGAATCATTTTATCGGACAAAGGACGAAATTGGAGAAGTGTATTCAGTCCTTTTCAGTGGAGGATGAGACGGGCATCGTCGATGCCAGCTATGCGACCCTCTGTCAGATGGGAACCATCTTGCTCAAAGACGGCGATCAGGTGACCATCGAAGGCCACTTCCTGGGGATGTTGGATGTTCGATCGGTGAAGAAGAATAATTAGGTGTGACAGGAACCTTCAAACCGCGTGCCTACTTCTTCCGGAATCCAAAAAAGGCTCCAACCCCACCTGCGCCGGCTGAGGGCAGGTATCCAGTCAGAACTTCTTTGACACTCTCGGCTTTCCCTTGTAGCCAAGCGAGGCTGCGGGTGATATCCGTTTCGAGCAAGTTCCACTCGACATGAATCCAGCCGGTGGTTTTGAGGATGGCGACCAGCGCCAGCAATGAACCCGCAATCAACATCCCGATCATCAGGGTTTTTCGAAGCGCCCACCCGATCAAAAACCCTCCGATGAAGCAGGCTCCTCCACGCGCGAGAGCCGGCGACATCATATCGTTCAGCCAGGCACCGACTCCGGCGACAGTGGTCGCGCCGGCGGCAAGAAATGATTTAGCGGCCCAGGGAGGATCTGCCAGGAACGCCGCCAGCGCTTTGGTGAAGAGCCCACCCTGAGATTTATTTGCTACGTCGCTCATAACCGTTTGGTTTCAAATGTGTTGCAGGCCGATGGATCGCCGGATTCAAGGCCTCGTCTCAGCCACGTCGTTCGCTGTTCGGAAGAGCCGTGTGTCCAGCTTTCCGGTTGAACGTGCCCACGTGACATTTTTTGCAAGTGATCGTCTCCGATGGCTGCGGCTGCACGCAGCCCGTCCTCAAAATCCCCCGGTTCGATCAAGTTCCGTTCGCGGTTGGCGTGGTAACCCCAGACTCCGGCATAACAATCGGCTTGGAGTTCCATCCGAACTGACAGGGCATTGCCTTCCGCCTCGGAGACTTGGCGCTGAAGGCGATGGACCTTCTCCGCGACACCGAGGAGATTTTGCACATGATGGCCGACTTCATGGGCGATGACATAGGCCTGAGCAAAGTCGCCCGCCGCGCCTAAGCGCTGCGCCATTTCGTCGAAGAAGGCAAGGTCCAAATAGACCCGATGATCATTGGGGCAATAGAATGGGCCGACGGCCGACGAGGTCGTGCCGCACGCCGACTGCACGGCTCCGGTGAAGAGGACCATGCGAGGGTTCTCATAACGGGATCCGAGGAGAGTGTGCCAGGTGGTTTCGGTATCGGCGAGAACCACGGAGGCAAACCTGCCGAGTTGGTCAGCGGGTGGGCCGACGGGTCCCGATGGAGATGGCACGGAGACTTCGGTCATATTCTGAACGCCGGTGAGAAGGTTCAGAATAGTAAGCGGATTCGCGCCTGTAAAGTAACTGACGGCGAGCGCCAGCACAATGGTGCCAATGCCAAGGCCACCGGTTCGTCCGATACGGGCCGGACCCATGCCGCGGCGATCTTCAATGTTCTCACTTTCGCGTTGGCCGTCGGTACGCATAGTGGCCCTCCCTTACGCAGAATGCTGAAAAAGTCCACCGGCTTCGTTCTCGCATCGCTCAAAGGCCCAACGTATCGAAGCGTACGCCTCGCCGCTTCGCTCGCTGCGGCCTTGCTGGATGGCCTAACTATCTTGCCAACTCCCGTTATTCGAGTTCCTCAACGGTCCGTTAGTCCGATTCCTTCTCCATTGATTGAATGAACTTGTCGGCTTCGGCGATAGAGCGGTTCATGTCTTTGACGAGCTGATCGACTTGGGCGTCAACCTTGACAAGTTCGCCTTTGATGGCCGCAAGCGCATGGGCGTTCAAATTATGTTTGAGATAAAGCACCTGGTCGCGCAAGGGGCTGAGGACCGGCTCGGTCCGCTGTTCCGCCCGCTTCATGGCCGCAAGCATCTCCTTGTAGCGGCTCTTGGTTTGAGTGAGTTTGGCTTGGCTCTTTCGCCGAAGGTCGGCGCTGGAATATTGGCCGAGCTCTTGTTCCCATTCAGAGAAGAGGGCATCGGCGACACTTTCGACGTCCGCGATCCGTTTCCTGACCGCCTTCGCGCTGTCTTCACTGGTCTCCAGTTCACCGCTCAGCTTCTTATACGTCGCTTCCAGATCTCCACCTTCGTAAGAGACCACTTTCCCAAATTGATCCAGGGTACTCTGAATGTCTTTCTTGGCGTCTTCCTGCGCATCGCGCGCCGATTTAACGCGGTTGCTGAGAATGTCGCGTTTGGCATAGCCCATCTTTTCCATGGTGGCGAGGTAGGCTTTGTCACAGGATGAAAGGCCAAACGGTACGAACAGCAGCACGACCGCCAGAACCAATTTCAGCATAGTCACCTCGTTGGATGGAAACCAGGGCAACGACTCCGTACGCTAGGTAAAGAGCCGGTGACTCTGCATCATAACTGAAGCAAGCACGAAGGGGAAAGACTCTAGGTCATCCCTTTCAGGGTTTTCATAAGTAGAAACAGTCCAGTCATCGCGTTATAGTATTGGCATGCATCTGCAAACTTTCATCTCGTGTTGGGTGGTGGTGATCGTGCTAATTGCTGGATGTTCGTCCCAGCGGGTGGTCCCTGAATCCCTGGAACCTATCGTCGACAGAGCGACCACATTTCGTGAAGTCGTCGATGCACCTCTATCGCATAAGGGGAAGGTGTTGGTACTGGGTGGCGAGATGTTGAACGCAAAGCGGCTGAAAGACGGCACTCAAATTGAGTTTCTGCAATTGCCGCTTGATCATGGAGAGAAGCCAATTCTTGACCGTCAGCAGTCACAAGGTCGATTTCTCGCACTCCAGCAGGAGTTCTTGGATCCCGCGACCCTCGTGAGCGGAACGAAGATGACGGTTGTGGGAGAGGTGGTTGGGGAAAAAACCGAGCATCTCGACGATGTCGAGTATCGATACCCTGTCTTGATTGTGAAACATTTGCACACCTGGACGGAGCAATCTTCGAACGACGTTCGACCGCGGCCCGGTCTTTCGCTTGGAATATTCGGAGGCTCGGGAGGTCGAATAGGTGGCGGTGGCGGATTCGGTATCGGATTTTGATTCATTGAACGGTGTGACCGACGTTTCGCAGGTGGCATGAACTCATTCTCCGGCCCGATGGTTTCGTGACGCGTCTATTCGAATTACGCTGATCATTCGTCTGCCTATTTTGAGATGTATCGCCAAGATGCAGGGAATCTCCTTACGTGACTTGCTTCTGTCTCCAATGCCTAGTTGGGTAGGTGCTCGCAAAGTGTACTTGCACAGAGGGATAGGTCATGATATGCAAGTATATGTTTGGGTTGTCGGGATCAGTCCAGTCGTGAAGGAGATTGTGGCATGAAACAAAAACGGCAGACCATGAAACGTAAGGAAAGAGTTACGCTGTCTCTTTCAGCCGATATGGTGGAACGGTTGCGAACCGTCGTCTATTGGAGCCCCAAGCTGACGCTTACCGGCGTCGTCGAATCCGCGATTGTATCCACGCTCAAGAAGCTTGAGAAGGGGAAGCGGTTCGGAAAGAAACGTGGCAAGTTGCCTGTCGGTCGGCCACGTAAGGATAGGTCGTCTTAATACGGTTTCGAGGTTCCCGAAGCGTTAGGTCCTTTCGAGAAGTATCCGGATCAGCACCACATCCAGTAGCGATTTGTCATGTCTGATGCGGATTTCATCCGGCTGGCTCTTCAAGCGGCCCGGCAGGGGGTCGAGGAGGGAGAGATGCCCTTCGGCGCATGTATTGTCAGCCGAGGGTACATTGTCGCAACCGCACACAACAGCGCCAAATCAGCCATGGACACGACCGCTCATGCGGAAATTCAGGCGATCAGAGAAGCCGGCCGTAAAATCAAGTCGCTCGAACTGCCTATGGCCACGATGTACAGCACCTGCGAACCGTGCCCCATGTGCTTCGCGGCATGCGTTTGGGCGAAGATTGCCAGGATCGTGTATGCCTGCCGAATCGAGGATGCTGACAAAGCCGGCATCCGTCAAATTCACATTTCTTCCTCGCTGATGAAGCAACTCAGCCGCAGCAATATGGATGTGGTGGCAGACGTTCTTCGTGATGAAGGGGTGAAGCTCTTCGATGCCTGGCGGCGGAAACAGATGGGATCCGGTGTGTAAGGAGTCACAGCTGTCAAAAACCTCGATGCATGGATGCAACATAATCCCATGCCTCCTTCGCACGAAGCGGATTGACGCTGCTGTGGCTCGTCCTCTGTGTGGGCTGCGATCAGATCACGAAAGATGCGGCCCGACAATACCTGGCCTCTGAACCTCCCCGATCGTGGTTCCACGATACCGTTCACCTGGACTATGCGGAGAATACGGGGGGGCCTTCTTGAGTCTTGGCGCAGGATTCTCCGAGGGGGTGCGAGGCATTCTTTTTCAAGTGTTCCCTGCACTGTGGCTTGCCGGGTTGGCGATTGTTCTCTTCGTCGCGAAGCATATGCCGTTTCTCTCTACCGTCGCATGAAGTCTTGTTCCTAGCGGGGGGCTG
>CAZNBG010000048.1:9605-12346 GCA_964570915.1 uncultured Nitrospira sp.
TTTGCGGTAGGGGACGGTCTTCAGAACTTTAAACGATCAGGCTACGCGATCCCACGTCCAGACCATAAGTCATTCATTTGCTCTTTCGACCAGACGAGAGAGCCTGAGAACCTGAATTCCTGCGGCTCGTTACACAGACCGGCACGCACCGGATTGGCGAGAATGTACTTCGCAACGATCAGCGTAAGCTCTTCGTCGCGAAGCACATGCCGTTTCTCTCTCCCCTGGCATGAAGTCTCGTGCTGAGCGGGGGGCATAGGTAACCTTCTTGATCACATGCTTCACGACGGGCGCGTCATCGACTTCATGAACACGGGTTCGACAATCTTCGCACCGGCATCTTCAATGTGGTGGACGTCTGTATGACGATGGATGTCTCGCTGCTTGTGCTCGAGGTGTTCCGGCGACCACGTACGTCCGTAATGGATAGGTCTGATTTCTTGCGGCTGCAAGGGATTCGATCGTTGAATCCATGGAGGTCGGTATGAAAAATCTAGGTGTGGCCATCGTTTGTTTGGTGCTGCTCACGGGGTGCTCAGGTGCAGTCGGGAGCGGCATCTTGGGCGGGGTCGTCGGTGCCGGGGCAGCCGGCGGCGGCTATGAGTATCACCTCAAGCGCCAGAAAGACCGGGTGGAGCAAGACTTCAAGGCTGGGAAGATCGATCAAAAGGAATACGAGATCCGTAAGGACCAGATCGCCCGGGACTCGCTCCTCCAATAGAAAGTGGATCCAGGCGGGATTATCGTCATTCCTCTCGCGACGAAATCCGAGTCTTCCTCCTTCGATTGGCGTGGTGAACTAATGAGTTCGCATCATGCGTCCGACCATGCCGATGCCGATTCCGAGAAGGAGATAGCCCGCGATCACATTGAGCATGACCACGGCCTGGCAGATGGGATGAACCGGTTGATATTCCACGAGCGCCAGAGAGGACGTGACGTTGATGGTGTAATAAAACCCCGACCATAAGGGAATCCAGGGTGAAGGCGTCGTGTTGCCCATCGGTGCGAACCACTGAAGACGAAAGAACAGTTCGTACAGCACGCTGAATCCCACGAGCGCTCCGCCGATCCATGCCATCCAGCGCGAAACGCTCGTTCCGAAATTGCTCGTCACCTTCCATGTCGAGAGCGCCAGCGGATGCTTGCCCTGCATTTTGGACCAGCTGAGTCGCGCGTTTCGCTCGTTCAGGTATTCCGCTTCTGACGCGTCCAACTCACCCGCTTCGGCAAAGGAATTATTCGATCGTGAATAGGCCCGCACGGCGAGATGTTGCAGCCGATGCTGGTCCGGCCCTGAGGGCATTGTCGCTGCCGCTTGCTCGGCAACGCGGCCGGCATTGGAAAACGCTCGCCCGGCTTGCGCGAAGTGTTGTAACCAATGGAGTTGCTGTCCGGCGTTATGATAGGCCTGTATCGACTTGGGAGGATCTCGGGTTTCAAGAAAATGGGCGGCAGAGAGGTAGTACTGGGCGGCCTGCGTCAAATCTGCACGCGAGTCGCGCCTCGTAAGAGCATCGGCTTGCTTGAGCACATCGTCAGCGGATTGAACCGTCGAAATCTCAAGTGCGCCCTGCTGGGAATCGCCCTGCGCAACGGGATTAGACCGCGGCGGATCAGCCATCAGTGTTCTCCGATGACGTCATGGTACTCCAGGGCAAGGTCAGTACGGAAGGCTCACGATACATATGGTGATCTTGATTCCCGTTTATGGAGGGCAGAAGGCAAGTAGTCTTTGCCAAATGGGTTTGCTGATTATTCATCTTTCGCAGACTCCCATGCAGGCGGTTCAGCTGAAGTTGCAGCGAGAGCGGGTACCGAAGTGTAGGTGGTGAAGACGTTATTACGGTGGACAAACAACCCAGAACGACGCTGGAAACCGCCTATTTCAGATCTCAGCCACTTCCGAAATGATGGTGTGGTATCCGCTGGCGCCAGCTGGTTGTGGACGGACGATTTCGGCGATTTGGAGTTGTCCCTTCGTGTCGATGGCGCGTACCACGGTTTGAAATTTCCCAGGCTTTGGCGGCCGCCACGTATAGCTCCAGATCACCCAGGAATACGGCGACATGGGTGGGTCGATCCGGCAGTCGTTCCACGTGCGGCCTGCGTCAAAGCTCAATTCCACCTTGCTGATGCTGTTCGGTCCGCCGAATGCGACGCCACGGAAGGTGTGCTCCGGGCCGCGCAAGGTTTGGTAATGTCCTGGTGAATCGATACGTGAGAAAACCTTGATCGTGCCGTCGTCGGTCCAGCCTTTGCGCTGCCAATAGCCTTTATAGTCCCCCGGATAGACCTCAATTTCCACGATCCACTTCACGTTCTTGATGCCATACAGGCCGGGCACGATCAGCCTGAGGGGGAACCCGTGCTCCTTCGCGAGTTTCTCGCCATTCATCAGGAACGCGAGCATCACATCGTCCTGCATCGCGCGGGTGAACGGAATGCTGTCATCGTAGCCGTCGATGGCGCGGAACACGACATCGCGCGCCATGTCTGCATCGGCACCACAATCAATGAGCAGTTTTTTGAGCGAGATACCGCGCCACGTCGCCGTGCCGATACTGTCGCCCCCCGGGAGCGTGTCGATGCACATCAAGGTAGAGATTTGATCATAGGAATCGCGGTTTACAATATCGCGCCAGGTGAGCGACATCGGGGTTTTCACCGAGCCTTTGATGTGCAGTTTCCACTGCTCGATATTCAGTTCGCGCGATGCAGACACGGCGCCATCAGCATAG
>CAZNBG010000049.1:0-11983 GCA_964570915.1 uncultured Nitrospira sp.
AGCCAAAGGGGTACAGTCAGCAGTGGAGGCGCGGGTCTGATGAAGGTGCTCTCGATTGCGCTAAATACGTTTCGTGAGAATCTCCGGGATAAGCTGCTGTACAACCTGTTGATCTTTGCCCTAATGATGATCGGCAGTTCGCTGATATTGATGCGCTTGACGTTAGGAGAGTTTCATCGTCTCATCCTGGATATTGGCCTTGGCAGCATCAATTTCTTCGGGGTGCTAATCGCCATCTTCGTCGGCATCGGTCTTGTCAGTAAGGAAATCGAAAAGAAAACCATCTACACCATCGTCTCCAAGCCGGTCGCCCGGTTTCAGTTTCTATTGGGGAAATATTTGGGACTCAGCCTCACGTTGGTAATCAATACCGCCATCATGGCAGCCGGCTTGCTGGCGGTGCTTTCCCTTCAAGATGTTCCTATCCATGCCGTCCTGTTCAAGGCGCTTGGAATGATTGTCTTGGAATTCATGGTCATCACGGCAGTCGCGCTGCTATTTTCGACCTTTTCGAGTGCGACCCTCAGTGCGATCTTCACGCTGGCCATTTATGTGATCGGCCATCTGACGCCTGATCTCAAGGCGTTCGGTCAAAAGATGGAAGGGGCAGGGCGTGAGGTGCTGGGGGGAATGTATTATGTTCTGCCGAATCTGGAGCGATTCAATCTCAAAGGACACGTGACTCATCAACTTGATGTGCCAGCCGGTGATCTGCTGTTGACCGCGGCCTATGGGCTGGCCTACACGGTTTTCCTGCTGATGCTCGCGTCCGTTATCTTCCAACGCAGAGATTTCCGCTAGCCGGCTGCTGAAAAACCCTTTCAGCTTCGTTCTCACATCCCTCAGGGATTCAACGTACGAGAAGAGGACGCATCGTCTCATCAACTCGTTGCGGCCTTGCCCGTGGAACGACGCGTCGTGGCGCGCTGGGGTTGGGTGGGTAAAGACGGCGGTTTTTTTGAACACCCTGCAGTGATTTGTGAGATCAGGCCAGACCGCCGACAAATAGACAATAGGCTAAAAGTCTAGTTCGTGATGGCGCCTTCTGAGGCGGAGGAGACATGTCGGGCGTATTTGCCCATCACGCCCGAGGTATAGCGCGGTATGGGCGGTTTGACCTTCTTCAGCCGGGAGGTGATTTCCTTGTGGGATAGGGCAACATCGAGGCGGCGTTTCGGAATATCGAAGGTGATTGTATCGCCGTTCTTAACCGATGCGATGGGCCCGCCTTTGGCGGCTTCAGGGGCGACATGGCCCGCCATCAATCCGTGTGTCGCTCCGGAGAAACGCCCGTCGGTCAGCAGGGCGACGGAGTCGCCCAGTCCAGCTCCCACGATGGCAGCCGTCACACCCAACATCTCCCGCATACCTGGCCCTCCCGCCGGACCTTCGTACCGAATGACAACAACATCACCCGGCTTGATCTGACCGGCCTTGACCGCCACGAATGCGTCTTCCTCCCGGTCATAGACCTTCGCCGGTCCTTGGAATTTCGTCATGGAATGTCCGGCCACCTTCACGACGCAGCCCTCCGGCGCCAGATTGCCCTTGAGAATCACAAGACCGCCTGTCGGTTTGATGGGGTTGGAGAGGGGACGCAGGACCTGCTGGCCTGAAGTTTCATGGGCGTTCGATGCCTCGTCACCGATCGTGCGGCCTGTTACCGTGGGCTGACTCTTATGGAGGAGTCCGGCATCGAGTAATCGCTTGGCGACTAAAGTTGTCCCACCTGAGGCGTACAGGTCAGCCGCTGCAAAGCGCCCTCCCGGTTTGAGATCGGCAAGCAGAGGGACCTTGCGGTTGATCTTGTCAAAGTCGTCGATGCTCAACTTGATCCCAGCTTCACGGGCTATGGCGAGCAAATGCAGGACGGCGTTGGTCGATCCACCGGTCGTGGCTACCGCGGCAATGGCATTCTCCAAAGATTTTCGGGTAATGATCTGACGAGGGCGCAGATCCTGCTTTATGAGATTCATCACCATCTTGCCGCATTCGAACGCCACGTCATCCTTTCGATCATCCATGGCCGGAACGCCGTTGCGGCCCATCGGTGAAATGCCGAGGAACTCAAACGCAATGGCCATGGTATTTGCGGTGAACTGACCTCCGCAGGCGCCCGGCCCCGGGCAGGCATGATATTCCAAATCTTTGAGCTCGGCGTCGCTCATCATCCCTGAAGCATGTCGGCCGACCGCCTCAAAGACATCTTGGATGGTCACATCATGCTCCTGAAACCGTCCCGGCATGATCGAGCCGCCGTACAGCATGAGCGATGGCAGATTCAATCGTGCCAGGGCCATCACTGTCCCTGGGATTGTTTTGTCGCAACCGGATAGTGCGACCACCGCATCGAACAAATGCCCGCGGGCGACCAGTTCCACCGAATCGGCGATGACTTCGCGGCTGATCAGTGACGCTTTCATCCCTTCCGTTCCCATCGAGATCCCGTCCGACACCGCAATGGTGTTGTATTCGATCGGAGTTCCACCGGCCGCTCGAATACCGGCCTTCACTCGTTCTGAAAGCCGTCGCAAATGGAAATTGCAGGGCATGACCTCGATCCATGTGTTGGCAACACCGACGAGGGGTTTCGACAGGTCATCGTCGGTAAACCCAACGGCTTTTAACATGGCCCGAGCCGGTGCTCGGCCGGCGCCGACGAGAAGATCATGACTCTGCAGCTTCGGTTCCTTGCGCATAGGCCTTCCTGCTCGCATTACTGCACGGACATATTGCTCGGTGGTGTAGGGGGCGCGGCCTCGTGAGGATTCTTGCCTTGCGGGTAAGCACCGTGCGGACTGGCGCCATGAGGATTCCCGCCATACGGCATTGCGCCTCCATGAGGCGCTCCGTAGCCTTTGTGTTGATCCATGACTTTGTCGTGCTCAGATGTTTCCTTTGCGCGCTGTTCCGGGGTCAGCACACCCATCACATCACGACGAGTTTTAATGGAAGTCATCCGCAGGCCGACCTGCAGGTCTTCGCTTTGTTTCAGCTTCGCTTCGATCGCGGCGAGATCAGACTTCTCACTTTCCGTCAGCGCTCTCAGCTCACGTTCAGCGATTTGAATATCGGCTTCCGCCTTGATCCGTGCTTTGTCAAGATTCAGCTGGATGTCTTTCAATTTGGTGACCTGGTCGGCTGTGAGCCCGATATCCTTTTCGTGTTTGAGCAGATGCCGGATCAGATGTCCGGTCCCACTGTGCATCATCCCTTTTCCATAGCCATGTCCTCCTCCGGCATGGCCATAGCTCGGATCATTCGCCCAGAGACTGGGTACGCCCAACACCAATAGACATATTGAAGCGACCACAGAGGCAGTGGTGGCCCTCATTACAGACGTCATGAATTCCTCCTTGGTTGAGACACCCTGGGTTCAAAGCTTGCCATAGCAGTCATTGCAACGCAAGCACGTCGACTCACAAGCAAATCACCTGAGTTGGCCATACTTCCAATCAACGTCGTTGGGCGGTATAGAGAAGCTCCGTTCGTGGATCTGGATGTCTCTGCCTGCTCAAACGTTCGTACAATGCCTGCTCTTCTTCGGTCGCGGTGGTCGGCATCACGATTTGGAGCGTCAGAAACAGATCTCCATGCCCGCCTGCCGCCGAGGGAAGTCCTTTACCTTTTAGTCGTAGTTTACCATCGGCTTTGCTGCCCGGTGGAACTTTGACTTTCACCGGCTCTGCCAGAGTCGGAGCTGTCACGTCAGCCCCCAAGGCGGCTTCCCAGGGATAGATTGGTAGTGTGACATGCACGTCCGAACCTTGTCGACGAAAGGTCGGATCCGGAGGAATGACCACGTGGAGATACAGATCGCCACGTTTGCCACCGTTCGCTCCGGGCTGGCCCTTTCCAGCAACTCTGACCCGCGTTCCATCTTGGACGCCGGCTGGAATCCGTACTTCAATAGTTTTGTACTCGGTCGTCACACCGGTTCCCTGACAAGTGCCGCACGACCGGCCTCGCACGGAACCGCTGCCCTGACAGGTCGAACAGGTCTGAGGTTCACGCAGGTTGACGCGCTTGATCACACCGGTCAGCACTTCTCGTAGAGCCAACTGGACTTCGGTTTCAAGATCTTCGCCCGGCATCGCGAAGCCACCACGTCCAGTTCCGCTTCGTCCGCGGTTTCCAAATAGATTCTCAAAAAAGTCGGAAAACTGTTCGCCTCCGGAACCGCCACTTCCTTGGCCGCCGGAATTTCCATCGAACCCCCAGGGCCCCCCGCTCGGTCCTCGCCCTCCGGACTGCTGTCGGGCTTTCTGGAAGCTTTGTGCTTGTTCCCAATCTGCTCCAAACTGATCATACTTTTTGCGTTTGTCTGTGTCGGTGAGTACTTCCTGTGCCTCGTTGAGTTCCTTGAATTTTTTCTCCATTTCGGCCTTTTTCGCGCCCGCGTGGAGATCCGGATGGTACTGCCGGGCCAAGCGTCGATAGGCCTTCTTGATATCGTCTGGAGAAGCGGTTCGGGGGACGCCGAGAATGTGATAGTAATCGCGCGGGGCAGCCGCCATATAACGTCCGATTCATGTGGAACGGAACGATGAATGAGGTCAGCTTACGGAGTGTGAAAGCGGTTTGCAAGGGCCGAATGGATTTGCCACATGGGGGCTTAATGAGGGGTCGAGGCTTTCGCTCGGGCCATCAGCTTACAGTACGAGCACGTCCCGGCCGTGGTCGGCTGACCGCAGAGGGAACAAGGATGCAAGACCGCACGATCTTTCTCTTCCATGTTGATTGGCATCACGCGTGTGCGGTGCTTCTCGAGAAAGCCCCAGTAGAACACCTGTTTGGTACCAGGCGATTCGGTTTCCAAGCGATTCAAGACCTCCTTGTAGAGGAGGGTGCGCGCTCCCTGCGCCATCGGGCACTCGTCGACGACATAGTCGATCTTATTGAGTATACAATAGGCGGCCAATTCACGTTCGGTCAATCGGTACAGCGGCTTTACTTTTTTCGCAAAGCCATCGACAGAGGCGGGAAGGCTGGGACCTTGCTTCTCAAGATATTCATCCTGCCAATGCAGCACGTTGCCGAGCAGACGGGCGGCTTCATCATCCAAGTTATGTCCCGTAGCCATGACATCATAGTCATGCTGGATGGCGACCTGGTTGAATTGATAGCGTTTGATCGTTCCACAGGTCGAGCACGTCGGACGGTGGACCAGCATCGCCAGCTCACGAATTCCAGCACCTTCTTCACGTTCAACTCGGTGGACATGCAGCACCGAGCCGTGTGCAGCGGCCATCATCTCGGAAAAATGTAAGACTTTGTCCTGAGAGGACTCGGAATAGGCCCCAATCCCAAGATTCACATACAGGGCATCGGCCCGATAGCCGAGTTTAAGAAGAATGTCCCAGAGTGCCAAACTGTCCTTGCCGCCGGAAACGGCGACCACTATGCGATCGTCCTTCGTGAACATCTGCTGAGACCGAATCGCTTTCAGAGTCTGATCATGCACGAACCCATTGAAGCAACCTTTGCAGAATGCCGCATTGTGACGCGGTAACCGCATAACGGCTTTCGTCTTGCACTTCGTGCAGTTCATTGATGCGATGATACGAGCGACATCAGGTTAATTGCAAATGAGCATCGGTCGCCGGCTATCACGAAAGTCCAGACGCAATTGACCTCAGAGCCGCGATCGGCTATGAAGGAAGGGGAGGCTCTCTGACTGGATGAAATTCAATCGTCTGCAAAGAGTCGACAGGTTATAAGTTAACATAATATATCTTATCAGAACATGACGTTTGAACTGCTTGGCCGTGTCCATAAGGAACTTTCAATCACCGGACATGCGTTCTATGAAACCCTTCTGGCCATTTCCGAATTAGTCAATCGAAAGGTGCAGATCATTCGATTGCACTGGCAGGCTTCCGGATTGCTCCAACGAATCGACGATGTGACGGCCAAGGTTGGACAGCACATCGTCACACAAGTTTCCGACCGACTCTATAAGAACCAACCTCCTGATTCAGTGGTCGGTCTGATTGACGAAACGCTGGCGGATGCCATCGCTCGTATTCAGGAGTTAAAGCAGTCATTGACCCGTGTCGATGCGCAAATCCGTGAACTCAAGCTCGAGGCGATTCACCAAGACTTGCTGACCCTCCAACGTGATTTAACGCTTCGCTCAGCAGGTATTGAGCGTCTCACCGTCGTCCGAGGTGCCGCCGCGGCTGGACAACCACTGAGTGCGCTGCCTCACGCTTCTTCAGCCCATGTCGTGACAGTTCTGCGAGGGCCTTTTCTGCTGGCCGCGGCTACTGATCTCCTCCTGCGCCCAGGTGACATTGTGATCATCATCGGTCCTCAAGTGGAGTTGGACCGACTCACCGCGTGGTTCACCGGTCAGCGTCCTCTTACAACTTCTCTCACGAGATCGGCTTAGGCTAGTAGGCACATCGACGGAGATCGGATAAAATAACACCCGATGGCAAGGATGGCGTTCCCTTCTTCACGTGTGCTGGTTGGTTCCCTGGTCGTCCTGTTTTCACTGACAGGCATGAGCCGTGCCGAAGCGCTCTCTGCCGACTCGCCCGGCATTCGCATGTTGGAAGAGATGCAAGCCGTCATTACCGAGTTGGCTGAGCAAGCCAAGCCTTCAGTCGTCAATCTCTTCCCCATCACCAGCGCAAGTCGGTCTCGCGAAGGGTCCGGCGACCGCACGCCGAATGCGTCGGGTTCCGGTTCGGGCCTGATTGTCGACAGCGACGGGTATATTGTAACGAACAATCATGTGATCGGGGACGCCGCTGAAATTGAAGTCCGGCTTTCAGACAAGACCAAGCTCATCGCTCAGGTGATCGGAAAGGATCCGGATACCGATTTGGCTCTGCTTAAGGTGACAACGGATCGCCCCTTACCGAGCGCGCGTTTTGGGGACTCCAGCGGCGTCAAAGTCGGCCAATGGGTGTTGGCAGTCGGGAATCCGTTCGGGCTGGATCGCACCGTGACTCTTGGCGTCGTGAGCGGAATCGGTCGTGAAAATATCAACCTTTCACGGTATGAAAACTTCATTCAAACCGATGCCTCGATCAATCCAGGCAATTCCGGTGGCCCTCTCTTCAATCTCCGCGGCGAGGTGATCGGCATCAATACCGCCATCATCAATTTTGCCCAAGGCATCGGCTTTGCGATTCCGTCCAACATGGCCAGGCAAGTCATCGAGCAACTCCTGGCCAGGGGCAAAGTCGTTCGCGGGTGGCTCGGCGTGGGAATTCAGCCGCTCACAGTCGAGCTGGCCAAGAAATTCGGCGTACCGGAGGGCGAAGGGGTCCTTGTGAATGAAGTCTTTGAAAAGGACCCGGCTGCTGCCGCCGGAATACAGCCGGGCGATGTGATTGTCAGAATCGACGGAGTGATTGTCGATTCACCCAACAAACTCTCTCGCCTGATCGGATCGCTGACCCCTGGTGCGGCCGCAAGGATTGACGTGGTCCGCGATCTGAAGCATCTGACGGTGGAGGTCCCGCTCACGGAGCGGCGCGAGACAGCCGTCGTTGCAGCGGTTCCACAGGACGAAAAGTTTGAAGTGAAACTGGGCCTCGACGTCCAAGAACTGACGGCCGGCCTGACGGAGAAGTTCAAACTACGCGAGTCAAGAGGTGTCTTGATTGCCAAGGTTGAACCCAACAGTCTGGCTCAAGCCGAAGGCCTCCGAGAAGGTGATTTGATCAAGGAAGTCAACCGCACGGAAGTCTCTTCCGTGGCAGACTATAGGGCGGCGATCTCCCGATCCCGACACGGCGATACCGTCTTGCTCCGTGTGCTTCGGGAAAACCGCGCATTTTTCGTCGTGCTCAAATCCTCCGATTGACGATCTCAGTGGGCTGCGACGGCATGTCCCTCTGCCTTCTGCCGTTCAATGATCTTGGCCGTCAGCTCTCGGGGGACTTCGTCGTACTGGGCAAACTCCATGACATAGCTCCCACGTCCGCCTGTCATGGCATTGAGGGCGGTGGCATATCTCAGCAACTCCGCCAGCGGTACCGTCGCCTTGATCTGTTCCACGTGATCTTGTGCATTGACGGACACGATTCGCCCACGACGGGCGTTCAAATCTCCCATGACCGCGCCGACCGTGTCGGCGGGTGTATCGATTTCAACCGTCATGACCGGTTCCAGCAGCACCGGATGAGCCGTCTCCATCGCCTTTTTAAACGCCATCGATCCCGCAATCTTGAACGACATCTCAGACGAATCGACGACATGGTAGGACCCATCATAGACCGTGACCTGCACATCGACGACCGGAAACCCGCTCAAGGGCCCCCCATGCAGGGCTTCGAGCACACCCTTTTCAACGGCGGGAATGAAATTTCGAGGGATCGCTCCCCCAATCACACGATTTTGAAACACGAACCCGTTGCCGCGCGGGAGCGGGGTCAGTTCAAGCCAACAATCGCCGTATTGTCCGTGCCCTCCCGTTTGTTTCTTGTATTTGCCCTGTGCTTGTGATTTGGTCTTGAGTGTCTCCCTATACGGGATCTTCGGTGTGTGCAAGGTGACGTCGGCGCCGAATTTGCGATGAAGTTTCTCGAGAGCCAAATCGATGTGGAACTGCCCCATACCGCTGAGCACCATCTCTTTGGTTTCGGCATTACGCGCGAACTCCAGCGTGGGATCTTCCTCGATCAGTTTGTGCAGGCCGAGGCTGACCTTGTCGATCTCCGCCTTCGATTTGGCTTCAATGGCGAACGACAAGATCGGCCTCGGCAAACCGAGTCCGGGATAGCAAATGGGATTATGTTCGTGACAGAGCGTGTCGCCGGTATGCGTGTCTTTGAGCTTCCCAATGGCAACGATGTCCCCTGCCCTGGCCGAATCGACGGCCACGTGACGTTTGCCCAGCACCCTGTAGAAGTGGCCGAGTTTTTCCCGCACGTGTTTGGAAGCATTCAGTACCGTTGCGTCGGCCTGGACTGTGCCCGATAGCACGCGGCAATAGGACAGCCGACCCACGAAGGGATCGATGAGGGTCTTGAACACATAAGCTGAAAATGATTCCTCTCCACTTCCCTTCCGCTCACAGGCTTCGCTGGTCTCCGGTTGGATGCCGTGCCATGGGTGGTCTTCGCCACGCTCGTGGGGTGAGGGTAAGACGGCAACGATGGCATCAAGCAACGACCATACGCCCACGTTCTGAGTAGTAGACCCACAATAGACCGGAAGAAATTGCCTCGTCTGCACATCTCGTCTGAGCCCCTGGAGAAGTTCCTCTCGGTCCAAATCACCCTGGGTGAGGTAGGTCTCTAAGAGTGTGTCTCCGGTCTCCGCGACCGCCTCCACGAGCTGCTTATGCGCGACTTTGAACATGCCATCCAGATCGCTGGGAATCGGTAGCTGATCGACCTTGGACGAGGCCGGCCCCGATCGGACGAATTTCTCGTGCCGCACGTCGATCACGCCGTCCAAGGTCATGCCCTGCTTGACCGGTATCGCCAAAGGGATCGGAGTACAATCGAGTTGTTTTCGGCAGACCTCCAGAACACTCTCGAATGAGACACCCTCTTTGTCCAAGCCGTTTACAAACAGAAGACATGGGAGGTCCAACTCTTTGATTCTCGTCCAGAGCCGAGCCAGCTCGGTCCTCACCCCGATACTTCCACTGACGACAAGAATAACCCCATCGATGGCCCGTAAGGCTGCGAGGGGCTCACCAAGAAGCGCGAGTGCGCCGGGCGGATCGATGAGATTGATGTGGGTGTGATTCCACGTGAACTGGAGGAGGCTGGTGCTGGTCGAATTGCGATGACGAATTTCTTCCGGCTCAAAGTCAGAAGCGGTGGTCCCCTGCGTGACCGAACCGAGCGAGGGAATCGCTCCACCGACGTAGAGCAAGGCCTCGCTGAGAGAGGTCTTACCTGCACCAGCGCTGGATACAATCGCGACATTCCTGATGGGCTCCACACGGGCTGCTTCCATGGTCTGCCCTCCTTGTTGAATATGCGGTTTAGATCATCGGTTCCTCACCTTCCGGATACTGGATTATCGAGAAGATCACGTTACCGGTCGTCGTCACGCTCTGTCTGGCCCGTCAACCATCCTTCATCGGCAAAACTCACATACCGACCATCTCCGACGATCACATGGTCCAATACCCGAATGCCCAATAGTTCTCCGGCCGCCACCAATCGATCGGTCAATCGCCGATCCTCATGACTTGGAGTAGGATCTCCGCTCGGATGATTGTGAAGGAAGATGACGGCAGCGGCCGATTCACGCACAGCAAGGGCAAAGACTTCGCGCGGGTGCACGATACTGAGCGTCAAACTTCCTTCAGAAACCGTGGTCTCTTTGACCACGGTATTCTTTGCATCGAGCAACACCACTTTAAAGATTTCGTGCTTCATATCTCGGAGCGCCGGATGGAAATGTTTGAAGAGATCGGCGCTCGAGGAAATGCGTGTGCCGGTCGAGAGTGGAATAGCCAGAGAACGCCTCCCCAACTCCAGAGCAGCCCTAAGTTGAGCAGCCTTTGCAGGACCGACGCCTGGGACGGCGCAGAGTTCTTCAACGCCGCATCCCGCCAATCCCCCCAGCCCTCCCATTCGATCAAGGAGTTCCATTGCGACTTGCACTGCGGAAGAATCACGTCGACCGGTTCTTAACAGAATAGCGAGAAGATGAGCATCGGACAGAGCCTCGGAGCCCTTCGCAAGGAGACGCTCGCGAGGGCGCTCAGTCTTGGGCCAGTAAGCGATGCCTTTCCGGGGACCTTCAGGTGCCATGATTCCCATCAGGTGACAAAAAATTGACGGGCCGGACTCTTTTGTACTAGCAAATACGAAAGAATTACCCGCCTGCGGCAAATACGTAATTCATAACCTATTGAAATTCTGACATATGACAAATTGGTGCAGCTCTTGCTTTACTTCGCCAACAGCTGTGAACGTAGCCACCCTGGGAGGGAGCAATGGAATGTCCGAAGTGTAAGGGTATGATGATGTTGGAGCGGTTCTCGGATTTCTTTCTCGTCTTCTACGCATGGAAGTGTATCAATTGCGGCGCGATTATCGATCGCACCATCTCCAACAACCGCAGAAAGAGCCTTGCTGCCCGAGAATCCCAGACAGTAGCCACTCGGTGAGTTTTAAAAGGTCGGGCTCGAAAACCGGGCCCGTCAGGGTTACGTCTGGACTTTCGGATAATCATGCGCTCCGTATGAATGTGAGATTCACGATCACATTATAGTCTTCTCCGAGAAGACGGTCAAAACAAGTACCGAAAATCTTTTACCAGGTCGATCGAGGTCCACCCGCTCTCCTCTTCGCGCACCAATTTGCTTCCCATTGCAGCTGCATTTCTTGACCCCTGCAAAAACGCTATGTTAGAGTCTGACGTGCACGACGATGCGGTCTCGTATGCGTGTCATTGCAGGTACCCACCGAGGTCGACGACTTCATGAGCCGCGAGAACTCGCTCTTCGTCCAACCTCCGACCGGGTGCGAGAGGCTCTTTTTTCGATCCTCGGTCATCGGCTGACGAATTGTCGTTTTCTGGACCTGTATGCTGGGACGGGGGCCGTAGGGATCGAAGCCATCAGCCGCGGAGCTCAATGTGTGACCTCCGTCGAATCGAGCAGGGAGGTCGTGAAGCTTCTGCAACAGAATGTGAAGCTCTGTCATGTCGGTCATCAATTGAATGTCAAGGCCCAAACGGTCGAACAGTTTTTGAGCCGCCCAGATCAGTGGAACGGTCCTTATGATATCGTCTTTGCCGACCCACCCTATGCCGAATCAGACGACCTTCTCTCTGTATTCGCGGAGTCACGGATCGGTCACCTGTTCGCTGCTGACTCTTGGCTGATCATCGAGCATGCCGCAAAAACCACATTTCCCAAGTCGTTAGGGCACAGTCAGTTTTTGCGCCGATACCGTTACGGTGACACCGCCTTATCACTTTATTCTTGTCCTCATACGCAACAATCATGAAAATCGGCATCTACCCCGGCACATTTGATCCTGTCACTCATGGC